>JBGTSL010000009.1:0-14063 GCA_041940325.1 Brevundimonas sp. | reverse complement strand
TGTCCCATTGCTGGGGCGCGGTGTCCTGGGCCTCGTCGATCAACACGTGCTCGATGCCGCCGTCCAGCTTGTAGAGCACCCAGGCGGCGGAGGCTCTTTCGGTCAGCAGGTCGACGGTGCGGGCCACCAGGTCGCCGAAGTCGAGCGCGCCCTTCGCCGCCTTGGCCTGGTCGTAGAGCCGGGCGTGAACCTCGGCCAGCAGAAGAACGTGACGCGTATCCTCGGCCACCCGCGCCTTGCGCATCGTCTCCAGAGCAGCGAGGTACTTCAGCTGCAGGTTAGACAGCCAGCGCCCCGCCATCGGCGGCGCCTTGGCCGTGGCCATCGACTTGCGCGGCGCGCCGTCAGTAAGAAAGACCTCGCCCAGACCGGCGAAATTCCATGGCGCGTTCCGCATCCGCCCCGCGCATTTCTGGTCGTTGGCCGAGCCGGTCGCCATCTGCCCGGCGACGGCGAGCCACTCGGCCCGGTCCAGCCAGCGCAGGAAGTCGGCTTCGATCGACTCCGGCGTTTCGTCCGGATGGGTCCCCACGAGGATATGCGGAGCCGGAGCCTGGCCGTCGGCGACGCGGGCGGTGTAGTCGGTCAGCCTGGCCCGGTCGGCCTCGATCATGCCCAGCAGCGACTGGAAGGCGCCCCAGTCCAGCTCGACCGCAAAATGGCTGTAGGCGCGGCCGAGCGGCCCTTCGCGATCGGCCAGCGCCATGCGCGCCAATTCCTCCCGCGCCTCGTGTGAGAGCGCCAGCGCCGCCTCGTTCTCCAGCACGGTGAAGCCGGGGGTGACCGCCGCCTCGATCGGGAAGCGACGCAGCAGTTTCTCGCAGAAGGCGTGGATGGTCTGGATCTCCAGCGCCTTGGCGAAGAGCCGGCGGGCCTTCGACAGGTCGGCGCCCGGGAGGCCGCCCGGGTCGCCCTGGTCCAGGTCGGCCAGCGACCGGGCCAGTTCGGTGTCATCCATCACCGCCCAGGCTCCGAGCCGGGCGAACAGACGCGCCTGCATCTCGGCGGCGGCCGCCTTGGTGTAGGTGACGCAGAGGATCTCGCCGGGCTGAACCTCCTCGAGCAACAGGCGGGCCACGCGGTCGACGAGGGTCGAGGTCTTGCCGGAGCCCGCGTTGGCGGTGACGAAGACCGACTGGCGCGGGTTGGCGGCGGCGATCTGGTTCGGGTCGGGCAGGATGCGGGCGCTCATTCCCCGTCTCCGCCGTCTTCGCCGCCGACCACGTGCCATTCCCAGACCCGGGCGAGGTGATCGTAGTTGCCGCCGAACGACCCCATGAACTGCGGCGCCACCCAGGACAGATAGGGCGTCGCCGGATTGTCGAAGCGGGCGATGCGGGTTCTCAGGCCCTCCAGAGCCGCCTCCGACAGGGCCAAGGCTTCGTCGCCGAGCGCGCGGACGGCGGCTTGGCCGGCGACCTTGCGCCCCACGACCCGGACGTAGGTCAGCTCCTCCGGCTGGACCGGTCCGGTGTCGGACAGGCCCTCGTGGGCGAGGATGGCGCCGGTCAGGGTGAGCTGGGGCGAGAAGCCGGACTTCACCTGATTCGGCGAAGGGATCTGGCCGGTCTTGAAATCGAGCACGGCCGCGCCCGTGGCCGACAGTTCGATACGGTCGGCCTTGGCGGTCAGCCTGAACGGGCCTGCGGGGGCCGGAATCAGCATTTCCACCTTCTCCTCGACCCGAATCTCGACGCCGCGCGCCCGCCGTTCGGACTCCCAGGTCGACAGCCAGCGGGCGCAGTTGCGCGCCAGCGGGGCTTCCCGCGCCATGGCTGCGTCCTCGAACCCGTGATGGCCGAGCTCCTCGAGCAGCAGGGTCTCGAGCTGATCGGCGCAGTCGTCGGGCAGGACCTCGGGCCAGGAGAGGCTCAGGCGTTCGACCGCCTTGTGCACGGCGTTCCCGCGAGCCAGCGCCTCGGCCGACTGACCGGGACGGTCCATCTGTCTCAGGCGCAGGACATAACGCGCATATATGGCGTAGGGGTCGCGGACCCACCGCTCCACGCCGGTGACCGGCAGTTCCCGCGGGCGGCGGTCGATCGGCGGCCTCGGAGCGGGGCGGGGCGCATAGGCGGGCGTCGCCTGCGCCGGCGCGTCGAGCGTCCGGGCCTGATCGAGGAGAACGGAGGGCCGCTCCAGCTTGACGGGGGTGTCCTCCGCGTCGGCGCCGCGCGTCAGCATCTCCAGCCGCCACAGCCAGCGTGACTTGACCGCCGGCTGGCCGCCGCGGCGTTCTGAATGGACCAGGATGGCCTCGTCGGCGCAGGCGGCCTGGACGAAGTCCTGCGCCGTCTGCCCCAGACGGCGTTCAGGCGGCGGCAGGCCCAGGGCCTTGCGCATCGGCCGGGACAGAAAGGGATCGGTGGGGGCGGCGTTGGGCCAGACGCCCTCCTCCAGCCCGGCGAGGATCATCCGGTCGGCCCGCACCAGCCGCGCCTCGATAGCGCCGAGAATGCGCAGGCGCGGCTGATTGGCCCCGCCGGTGCGCACCGTCTCCTCGGCCAGCAGGGTGCGGACCAGTTCGGCGAAGTCGGCGCGCGAAACCTCGCCCAGGGCGGCGCCACCCTCGATCAGGCCCGCCAGAAGGGCGGCGGCCGCTTCGCCGTCGGGGCCGGCCCAGGCGTCCGGACCCCCCAGGGCCTCGATCAGCACGGTCAGGGACCGGGCTGCGCCGTCCAGCGGGGCGTCGTCTGCGAACGCGGCGCGGGCGGCGTTGGACAGACTCTCCAGCCGGTCGAGCAGGCGCCGGGCGGCCGCGACGCGCTCGATGGTTCGCTCCGACCGGACGTGTCCGTCGTCGCGCGGTTCGGCGGCCCTGAGCAGGATGCGGCGGGCGCGGGCCCAGTCGCGCAGGCGCGGGCCGCGCAGGGCGTGTTCCTCCAGCGCCTGGACGGCGGCCGCCGTGTCGATCCCGTCGAGATCGAGTCGGACCAGGGGGTGTTTGAGCAGGCCGAGCAGGGCGTGGGGATCCAGCGGGTCGGCGATGAAGCGGACGGCGAGGTTGACCAGCCGTCCGGCCTGCATCCGCGACAGGGGCTGACCCGAGGAATCATCGGCGATCACGCCCCACCGCTCCAGCCGCGCCGCTACGCGGCGCCCCAGCGCCAGGTCGGGGGTGACGAGGGCGCAGGTCCGGCCCGGCGTCTCCAGCGTCTCGCGCATCATCAGCGCCAGGGTGGCCGCGGCGTCCTCCTCGGCGCGGACGGTGACCACCGACAGCCCCTCCAGACCCTCGGCGATCGGGTCGGCGGAGCGGTCGCGGAAGGCGTCGGCGCGCAAGTGGCGGATCAGGACGCGCCAGTCGTCGGTGGCGTCGGCCGGGCGCAGGGATTCATTGAGCAGGCGCTCCCGGGCGCGGCTCCGGGCGACGAGAGCGGGGTCTTCCGGCGCGCTGAACCACGGCCGCACCGTCTCGCGTTCGACGCCGTGCCGGGCAAGCAGGCGCCACAGGCCGTTCTGCGGGTGTTGTTCGTTGTCTCCCAACCGGGACCAGACCGCCGGATCGAGCTCGCGGTCGAGACCGGGCAGGACCACGCACCCTTGCGGCGCCGCGGCGACGGCGGCGAGCACGTCGGCGGCCGCGGGGGCGGTGCCAGTGGAGCCGGCGGCGATCACAGGCTGGGTCGGCGGCCGCTCCGTCCATGACTCGGCCAGCAGGCGCAGCAGCCGGGCCCGCCGCCAGGCCGGATCGACCAGCCCCATCGCCGCCAGCCGCCTGGGCCAGGCCTCGACGGCGAGGCCGAGGAAGCGCGCCGATTCCTGCCAGTGCTCGGCGAGATCGCCCTCGACCAGAGTCGCCACCCGTCCCAGTTCGCCGATCTCCTCCAGCTGGCAGGAATCGAGGAAACCGCCCAACGCGTCCGCCATCTCCAGCGCCCGCAGCGGGGGCAGGCCCGGCCGGAAGTCCTCGACAATCATCCGCGCCATTTCGAACCGGCGGGTCAGGGGGGCGATGGCCGGCGGCAGATCGAGGCCCAGATCGCCCGGGGCGAAGGGCGGCTCGTCCTCCTCGAGATCGCCGAGCGGTCGCACCTGCGGCAGCAGCACCGGATGGTCGCCCGCGTGACGGGTCAGGGCGACGGTGAAGGCGCGGGCCGCGCGGCGGTTGGGCAGCAGGATGACGGCGTCCGACAGGGCCTCGGGCGGATGCTCGCCGAGCCAGTCCAGCACCCCGGCCGCAAGGTCTCCGAGGAACGGCCGCCGCGCTTCAATGGCGTACCAGCGGGGACCCGCCGTCTCGAACGGATCGAAGCGGCGGTTCACCCGCCGTCCGCCAGTCTGGCTTCCGCCTCGTCCCGCGCCGCGGGGTCGCCGACGTGCATCCAGTCACCGTCCAGGACGCAGCCGTACAGCCGCCCCGCCGTCGCCGACCGGCGCCACAGGCTGCTGAGCGAGAACGCCCCGTCCGGTCCGTCTGTCACATAGTCGGGACGACAGATATGCACGCCCATATAGGCGAAGGGCGCCGAGGCCGCTTCGCCGCGGAAGCTCAGCTGGCCGTCGTCGGCCATAAAGACGTCGCCGGCCCCCTCGAAGCCGATCGAGCCCTCGCGCCGGGCCAGCAGCAGGGCGGCGTCCATGATTGACGGATTCCACAGGCGAGCGAGTTGATTCAGCGCGGAATTCCCCTCGCGGGTACGGTCTGTCCAGACGCTATCGATGTTGGCCACAAAGACCGGGTCCGGCCCAAGCAGCGGCGCCGCCTTCTTCAGGCCGCCGCCGGTTTCCAGCAATTCCGCCCGTTCATCGGAGATGACGACAGCCGGTCCGCGGCCCCGCGCCGCGAGATGGCGCTCCAGCCGGTCGGCGAACCAATGGACGTTGACCACCGCCCGTTCGACCCCCGCCTCGGCGAGCCGGTCCAGCACGTGGTCGACCAGCGCCCGGCCGCCGACCTCGACCAGGGCCTTGGGCCGGTCGTCGGTCAGCGGGCGCATGCGGGTGCCGAGCCCGGCGGCGAGCACCATGGCGCTCTTCGGTGCGCCGATCACCCTCGTCTCTCCATCGGGACATGGCGTCGGAACCAGGCGGCGACCGCCGCCAGACCCGGCTGCTCGAGATTGCCGTTCAGGTGGTCCCAGACGCGCGGCATGAACGGACGATAGCGCGGCTTGCCGTCGCGGGCGATCAGCCGGGCGAAGACCCCGAGAATGCGGACCTCGTTCAGGGCGGCAAGGGAGGTATAGTCGCGCCAGTAGGTCTCGCGATCGACCATCATCGCCTGGCAATAGTGGTCGAAGGCGACCGTCTCGAGCTCGGGCGGCACGTCGCGACGGGCGTCCTGAAGCAGGGAGTGGAGGTCCCAGACCGGATGAGCGAGGACCGCGTCCTGGAAATCGATCAGGCCGACGCGCCGGTGGGCTGTCCGCTCGGGCAGCCAGATCAGGTTTTCAGCGTGGTAGTCGCGATGCGCCACGACCCAGGCCTTCTGTTCGCCCATGGCCGCGATGGGAGCCCAGGCCGCCCGCCATTCCTCGACAGCGGCGGGGCCGAAGGACAGATCGGGATGCAGCTTCGGCATCCATTCGACGAACAGGTCGGCGCCGCCTTGCAGGGCGAGGGCGTCATAGGCCAGCAGGGGCCATTCCCCCGCCGGCCCCTGCATCACGTCCGGCAGCAGGCCGGTCATGTGCAGCCGGGCCAGGGCGTCGACGGCCGCGAGGTAGAGGGGCGCCTGGGGTTCTCCCGCCTCGATGACACGGGCGAACAGGTCGTCGCCGAAATCCTCGATCACGGCCAGGCCGGCGAGGGCGTCAACGGCGATGACGTCGGGCGCCGACAGGCCGGCGTGCCTCATATGCTCGGCCACGGCCGCGAAAGCCTCGATGCGGCCCGCGGACAGACGCGCCACTGCGTTCCAGCCGGCGGCGCGGCGCTGCGCGGGCGTCCAGGAGGGATCACAGGGTTGGGACTCGGCCGCCGGCGGCTGGTCCATCAGCATCAGCGTGCTCCCGGCCGCCGTGGTCAGCCTTTCGTACCGCCGCGTCGAGGCGTCGCCGGGCAAGGGCGTGCGAACGGCGTCGGCGAGGCCGGCCGCTCTGAGGAAGTCGATGCGCTGCTGTTCACGGTCAGACATGGAGGTTCTTCAACTTGCTCTCCCACGCCCCTACGCCAGAAACGGACGCAACGCGCCCGGGGCCGGACTCCGCCAGCGTCACCGACAGCCAGTCGGGCCCCAGCCAGGCGGCGGGATCGTCCCCCAGCCGCTCCGGCCATTCGATCACCACGCAGCCGTCGTCGAGCGCTTCGTCCAGGCCGATCTCCGCGGCTTCGTCGGCGCGCGTCAGCCGGTAGAGGTCGAAATGCGCCAGCGGCGGCGCGCTCTCGTAGAATTGCACCAGGGTGAAGGTCGGCGAAGGCACGTCCTCGTCCGGGCGGGTCAGGGCGCGGATCAGTCCGCGCGCCAGCGTCGACTTGCCCATACCCAGGGAGCCGTACAGCAGCACGGCGTCTCCGGGCTCCAGGAGCGGCGCGATCCGCGCGCCCAACCGGGCGGTCGCCCCGGCGTCCTTCAGCAACAGCTTCATCTCCGGCTCAGGCAAAGTCGGCGTCCGGCTGGCCGGGCAGGACCCGTTCTGTGAACGCCTTGAGCCCGTAGGTCGCCCGGGCCGCATCGATATCGAGGCGCGACGGCGGGATGGGCTTGCCGACCTTGAGGTGGAAGGGCTTCCGTTTCTTGTTCAGAAGTTCGTGGAACAGGGTGACGTCGCGCAACTCCTGCGACACCCGGTCGAAGGCGTGGAACAGGCGTGAGTTCGGCCCCGCAACATGGATCGGCACGATCGGGGCGTCATATTTGCGGGCGAGGGAGGCCGCGGTCGGGGCCCATTCGGGATCGGTCACCGAGCCATCGCGCGCCACGCGCGCCAGCCGCCCGGCGGGGAACATGACCAGGCAGCGTTCGGCCTCGAACGCCGTCTTCGCCGCCAGCAGGGTCGCCCGGGTCTTCTCGCGGGTGCGCTTCTCGACCACCCATTCGACCGGGATCACCGTCTCCCCCAACCGGGGCGACACCCTCAACGCGTCTGCGTTGGCGAAAAAGACGGCGTCATCCCGTCGCGCCCGAATGGCGTCGAACACGGCGATGCCGTCGGCGATGCCGGTCGGATGGTTGGCGACCACGATGCAGCGGCCGTCCGCGGGAATGCGCTCCGCGTTTATCACCGAGACCTTCAGGTCGAGCAGGTCGCTCATATACTCCAGCGCCTCGGCCCCGGAGAGCGGTCTCACCGCGTCGGCCATGCGCACGGCGTGGCGGTAGTTCAGCAGCTTGTAGAGAAACGGGCGGACGACCGGCCAGGCGACCGAGCGCGTCAGGCGCGGCGCCCGCTCGGCGATCAGGACGTCGCAGATGTGAGCCCCGGCCGGGTCTGGCGGCGTGGCGGGCGAGGTCTGGGCGGATGCGATCATGCCGGGGGTTTGTCGCCGGTCCCGGAGCGCTCTGCAAGCGGCGAGACGCGCGTCGGCATTGACGCGCGGCCCCCGCGGCGCCACCCCTTCGCGCCTGAAAACAAACGCAACGCCGAGGACCCCCGCGCATGATGTCCGTAACCCGCCTGCTGACCGGCCTCAGCGCCGTGGCCCTGCTCGCCGGCGCTGCCCTGCCCGCGATGGCGGAGGCCCCCGCGGCGCCGGCTCCGGCTGCGACCGCCGCTCCCGCCGCCGCCCAGGCCGCCGAGCCGTTCACATGGCGCGACATGATCAGCGCCAACCGCCTCGGCGATCCGCAGGTTTCGCCCGACGGCCGCTGGGTGGTCTATTCGGTGACCACGACCGATGTGGAGGCCAACCGCCGGCAGGGCGCGCTGTACATGATGGACCTGCAGAACCCCGGCGAGGGTCGCCGGCTGGCCATCAACGAGGGCGGCGCCAACACCGCCCGCTGGGGATCCGACGGCAAGCTGTATTTCCTGTCGGGCCGCTCGGGCTCCAGCCAGGTCTGGCGGGCCGAGGCGGACGGGACCAGTCCCGTCCAGGTCACCGACCTGCCGGTGGACGTCAACGCCTACCGGCTGAGCCGCGACGCCGGCAAGGTGGTGGTGTCGCTGTCGGTCTTCCCGTCCTGCGCCGACCTCGCCTGCACCGTGGATCGCCTGAAGAGAGAGGCCGACAGCAAAAGCACCGGCCAGGTCTACGACCGCATGTTCGTGCGCCACTGGGACACCTGGAACGACGGGACCCAGAACCACCTGTTCGTGGCCAATACGGACGGCTCGGGCGACCCGGTCTGGGTGACGAAGGGCTTTGACGGCGACACCCCATCCAAGCCGTTCGGCGACGAGGGCGAGTTCACCTTCACGCCGGAGGGCGATGCGGTGGTGTTTTCGGCCCGGCAAGCCGGCCAAAGCGAGCCGTGGAGCACCAATTTCGACCTCTGGCGGACCAACGGCCTGAGCGGCGACGGCACGTTCGAAAACCTCACCGACGACAACGACGCCTGGGACACCGGTCCGGTGTTCTCGCCGGATGGTCGCACCCTGGCGTACCGGGCCATGGCCCGCCCAGGCTTCGAGGCTGACAAGTACGCCATCTTCCTGAGGGACATGGACACCGGCCGGGTCCGGCAGATCGCCGCCAACTGGGACCGCTCGGCGGACAGCCTGCAATGGTCGAAGGATGGAAACACGCTGTACGCCACCGCCGGCGACGTCGGTCAGACCCGCATCTTCTCGATCGACGCCCGCAACGGCGTGGTCGTTCCCGTGACCGGTCCCGGCCACGTCTCGGCCTTCCAGCAGACGCCGACCGGCTTCGTCTTCGCCCAGGATTCGCTGACCCGGCCGAGCGAGCTCTATGTAAAGACCTTCCTCGGCCGCGAAATGCCGCGCCGCCTCACCAACGTGAACCCGCAACTGGACGACAAGGCCTTCGGCGAGGCGGAGCAGTTCACTTTCGAGGGCTGGAACGGCGAGACGGTGCACGGCTACGTCATCAAGCCGCCGAACCACGTCGAGGGCGAGAAATACCCGGTCGCCTTCCTGATCCACGGCGGGCCGCAGGGATCGTTCGGCAACAGCTGGTCGTACCGCTGGAACCCGATGACCTACGCCGGCGCCGGCTATGGCGTGGTGATGATCGATTTCCACGGCTCGACCGGCTACGGGCAGGCCTTTACCGACTCGATCAGCCAGCACTGGGGCGACCGCCCGCTGGAAGACCTGCAGAAGGGCTGGGCGGCGGCGCAGCAGCGATACCCCTTCCTCGACGGCGACAACGCCTGCGCCCTCGGCGCCTCGTATGGCGGCTATATGATCAACTGGATCGCCGGCAACTGGCCGGGCGAGTTCGATTGCCTGGTCAACCACGACGGTGTGTTCGACACCTTCGGAATGGGCTATTCGACCGAGGAGCTGTGGTTCACCGAGTGGGAGTACGGCGGCACCCCGTGGGAAAACCCGCGCGGCTACCAGGAATTCAATCCGGCCAACCACGTGCGGAACTGGCGGGATCCGATGCTGGTCATCCAGGGCGACCGCGATTTCCGCATCCCCACGGCCCAGAGCCTGTCGACCTTCACCGCCCTGCAGCGCCGCGGCATCGACAGCCGGCTGGTCGTCTTCCCCGACGAGAATCACTGGGTGCTCAAGCCGGCCAACAGCCGGCAGTGGCACACCGAGGTGTTCGGCTGGCTCGACAAACACCTCAATCCCGGGGACTGACGCCGGATTCAGACGTACAGAAGGGGCGCTTCCCGGCGGAAGCGCCCTTTTTCACCTTCGCAGCGGATCAGGGGACGCGGGCCTGGGCGACCGATGCGTCACGCAGTTTTGCGTACTCCCGCTCGGTCATGCAGCGGGGCGCGCTCCATGCCGGATCGGACGGCCGGACCCTCAGCGCGTCCTCGGCCGTGATGAACACCGGAGCCGCGCCGTGTTCGCGGGTGAACGAACGGCGCGTCGCTGCATCGGTATCGCAGATCAGGACGGGCCGGTCCGCCTGCCGGACGTCGACCGACCGGCCCTCGTCGAGCGCCGCCACGGGTACGGCGGCGGACAGGGCGACGCCGGCGCTCAATCCCGCGGCGACCAGGGTGCGGGTGCTGCGCATGGGAACCTCCATCTCGCCCGCAATGGGTGCGGGCGTGGAGCGGATGATGCGCCGATCGCCCGGAATGTAAATATTATGCGACAGTTTGAAGTATGAAATTTTACAGCGCCCCTCGCGTGGCCGCCTGAGCCTTTCCGCCCCTTCGCGCGTTGAAGGGCTTCGACGGAGCGGCGTCCATTGCGCAACCCCCTGAAAGACAACCCGAACTGGCGGCTCCTGCGGGACCAGGTCCTGCTCCCGGCCAAGACACGGGCGCGCGCCTGGCGCGACTGGGTCGTGGCCAATGATCCGCTTTATGCAGCTGTGCGGCGGCCCGCCCTTCCGGAAAAGATCGCCGCCAGCGTCAGCCTAGTGCTGATAGCCGGCATCATACTGTTTTTGCTGATTTTTGACTGGAATATGTTGCGCGGCCCGATCGGGCGCTGGGCCTCGGCGCGTTACGACCGCGAGGTTCAGCTCAATGGCGAGCTCGACGTCAATCTGCTCAGCTGGACGCCATCGGCCCACGTGCGCGGCCTGCGCATCGGCGGCCCGGACTGGGCCCCCGATCAGGACACGCTGACGGTCGAGGATATGCGGGTCTCGGTCAGGCTGCGGGCGTTGCTGGCCGGTCATGTCGAGATGCCTCTGGTCGCCGTCACCCGCCCCCGGGCAGTGCTGATCTCGACCGAGGATGGACGGCGGAGCTGGCGGCTGAATCCCGACGCGCCGGACACAGGCGAGGGGTTGAGACTGCCGCCGATCAACCGGCTGCTGATCCGTGACGGCCAGGTTTCGCTGGACGAACAGGGCCGCAACATCAAGCTGGAGGCCACGATCAACGCCCGGGAAGGGTCCGACGAAAGGGCCGGCTTCCATCTCGACGGCAAGGGCACGATCAACGGCACGCCCCTGACAGTGCTGGTGCGGGGCGGCCCCTTCATCAACATCCGTCGCGACCGGCCCTACACCTTCCATGGCGAGGTCGCCGGCGTCGGCACGCAGCTGATCGCCGACGGATCGATCACCCGGCCGTTCGATCTCGGTCAGTTCAGCGCCACCTTGCGGCTGCAGGGGCAGGACCTCGCCGACATCTATCTGCTGACCGGCGTCACCACGCCGAACACGCCGCCCTACCGGCTGGCGGGCAAGCTGACCCGGGACGACGCGAAATTCACCTTCGCCGATTTCAACGGCCGGGTGGGGTCGTCGGATCTTTCAGGTGACGTCGTGGTCGACAAGGTTGGCGACCGGCGCCGGGTCGACGCCGATCTGCGCTCCCGTCTGCTCGACATCGGCGACCTGATGGCGGTGCTCGGCGCGCGGCCGCGCGTCACCGCGGGCGGCGACACCGTGGTTTCGTCGGGCGCGCCCGGCCGGCTCCTCCCCGACGCTCCGCTGAACGTGCAGCGGTTGCGGGTCATGGACGGAACGCTGCGCTACCGGGCGGCTCGGGTGAAGCGCAACGACCTCGATGTGCACGAGGTCGACATCGGCGCCGATCTGAACAGCGGCGTCCTCGATCTCGATCCGGTGGCCTTCGCCTTCAACCGCGGCGAACTGCGCGGCACGGCCAAGATCAACGCGACCCGCGATACGCCGTATAGCGCTATCGACTTCCGCCTGCGCGGCTATCCGCTGGAATCGATCATCCCGGCCCGCGACGGCGTGCCGACCGTCACCGGCCAGGCTCTCGGCCGGGCGCGCCTAGAAGGCCCGGGGGCGTCCATCCACGACTTCGCCGCCGGATCGAAGGGGACGATCAGCCTCGTCGTGCCGCAGGGGCGGATGCGCGCCGCCTTCGCCGAACTTATGGGCGTCCACGTCCTCGCCGGACTGTTCAAGCTTGACGACGCCTCAACCGCGGAAATCCGCTGCGCCGTGGTCGACTTCACGGTCAGCGGCGGCACGGCCACGGCGCGCACTTTCGTCATCGACACCAGCCCGGTGCTTGCGAAGGGGACCGGCACGATAGACCTGGGCTCCGAGACCATGAACCTGCGTATCGACGGCGAGACCAAGGAGGCGCGGCTGGTCCGCCTGTGGGCGCCGATTGTCATCCAGGGACCGCTGACCGGTCCGAAGGTCGATATCGACCGCGGCGCGGTGGCGGCGCAGGCGGGCGTCGGCGGCTTGCTCGGAGCCCTGGTCAATCCCTTCGCGGCGCTGGCGGCCTTCGTGGACCCCGGCCTGGCCGAGGACGCCAACTGCGGCGCGCTGATCTCGTCGGCGCGGTGATTGAGCCGGAGGGTCGCTTCGTGCGTATCCTGTCGGCCGTTCGCCGGATTAGAGATGCGATGACCCGAAGAGGATTCCTGATCCCCGCCGCCGCCGCCCTTGCGGCCGCCTGTTCGCCGCTGGCCGCCCTGAACGCGCTTGGCCCTCGCGATCGGGGAGCGAAGCGGCTGGCGAGCGGCATTCCCTATGGCGACGATGCGCGCCAGCGCATGGACGTCCTCGCTCCGACCGCAGCGCCCGCGGGCCGGTGGCCGGTGCTGGTGTTCTTCTACGGCGGCGGCTGGGATTCAGGTGAGCGGGCCCATTACGGCTGGGCGGCTCATGCATTGGCGGCGCGGGGCTTCGTGGTCGCCGTGCCCGACTACCGGTTGGTTCCGAAGGTGCATTTTCCGGGTTTCATCGAGGACGCGGCGGCTGCGGCGGCGCGGGCTGGCGAACTGGCCGGCAGCTGGGGCGGCGACGCCGAACGGCTCGGTGTCGTCGGCCATTCGGCCGGCGCCCATCTGGCGATGATGATCGCGCTGGATCGTCGCTACATGGCTGCGGCCGGCGCGCCCGGCCTGATCAAGGCGGCGGCCGGCCTGGCCGGCCCCTATGAGTTCCTGCCGCTTGATGTGCCGGCCTCGATCAACGCCTTCGGCCGCGCTCCCGACCTGACCCTGACCCAGCCGGTCACCTTCGTGCGCCCCGACGCCCCGCCGCTGTGGCTGGGTCATGGGACCGAGGACGAGGTGGTGCATGCCGAGGACACGACGATCCTGTGCGAGCGCATGATCGCGGCCGGCGGGCGCTGCGAGGCCAGGCTGTACGAAGGGCTGAACCACGCCGACCTGATCGCGACCTTCTCGCCGCTGTTCCGCCAGAAGGCGTCGGTGCTCGACGACGTCACCGCCTTCCTGCGACGGGAGCTGGCCTGAGCCCGGACCGTCTCGCCAAGGTCATCATCTTCCGTTATCGGAAGCCATGACAGACACGAACAGAACGGCCCTCAGCGGCCCGGCGGCGCTGGACCGCCTCGAAGCACTCTACAATGACGCCGTCGCCAACCTCCGCGAGGCGGTCCGGACCTTTCTGGCCACGGGCGAGCGGCCCGATCCCGAGGCGCGCGCGCGCGGCCTGTTCTCCTATCCGCAGCTGCGGGTCAGCTGGTTCGGCGAGCGGCCGGCCAATCTGGCGCCCCGCTCCTACGCCCGGCTGTCCCGGCCCGGCGTCTACGCCACCACCATCACCCGCCCCGAACTGTTCCGCCCCTATTTGACCGAGCAGCTTGGCCTGCTTGAGGCCGATTACGGCGCGACCTTCGACGTCGGACCCTCGGACCAGGAGATTCCCTTCCCCTATGTGATGGACGGTTCGGACGTGGCGCTGGACCGCAGCCAGACCGCCGCCGTCGCCCGCTATTTCCCGACCACCGACCTGGCCCATATCGGCGACGAGATCTCCGACGGACTGTTCGACCTCGGCGAGGACTTCCCGCTGGCCCAGTTCGACGGCCTGCGCACCGACTTCTCCCTGGCCCGGCTGCGCCACTACACCGGAACGCCGGTGGAGGACGTCCAGTCCTATATATTGTTCACCAATTACAATCGGTACGTCGACGAGTTCGTGCGCTGGGCCTGCGCCCAGCTGGCCGATCCGGACAGCCCCTATGAGACGCTATCCTGCGCCGGCGGGGTGGTCATCACCCGCGACACGCCCAACCCCGAGCAGGCGGTGATGGACGCGGCCTGGAAGAAGCACCAGATGCCGGCGTATCACCTGACGGCGCCGGGCTGGAACGGCATCACCTTGGTCAA
>JBGTSL010000008.1:0-14244 GCA_041940325.1 Brevundimonas sp. | reverse complement strand
CACCTGGCCGGGGGCGGTGGCGACGTTCCTGCCGACCTCGAAGCGGCCGTAGTCGGCCTGGCTGATCTTCAGCTTGCCGGCTCCGCGCTCCAGATCGGCGGCGAAATTCTGCATGCCTTTCACCAGCGATTCGCCGTTGGTCTCGGCCAGGGCCTTGAGGGCGGCGGGGTTGGAGGCGAGGAAGTTGGAGGGCGAGAAGGCGTCGGTCAGGAGTTTGGTGAAGAATTCGGCGCGCCGTTTGGTGCGCGGGTCGATGTCCTCGACCGAGGAGACGAGGCCGTTCATCCAGTCGGCGGTGACCAGATAGGACTGGCGCATGACGTCGAACATCGGGTTCTCGGACCAGGCGGGATCCTTGAAGCGCTTGTCCTTCGACGGCGGGGCGGCGGCCTCCTCGCCCGCGGCGCGGCGCGTCGTCGAGGCCCACAGATCCATGTAGCGGTTGAACAGGTCGGCCTGGGCGGCGAACAGCTTGTCCGGGCGGGCGGCGAGGCCGCTCATCACCTGGGTCATGGCCGGACCGACGTTGAAGGGGTCGGGCGAGAGGGCGGCGGGACGGTCAGCCTGCGACAGGGCGGCCTCGGCGATGGCGGCCTGGGCGGTCATGGCGGCCTTCGCCAGGTTCAGCGACAGGGTCTCGAGCATCTGGCGTTGGTCGGCGCCCGGGATGGCGGACCCCGGGGCAGCGTCAGGCGCCGGCTTCGGCTCCGTCACAGGGTCGGGAGCGGGCTGTTCCGGCGGCGCCTTGGCCCGGGCGGCGCGGGGGCGCGGGGGCTTGGCCGAGGTCGGGCGGCCGGCCTTGCGCGGCGCACGCGGCGCGTCGGCGCCGGGAGCGTGAGGCGGGGTGGTCGGACGTTTGGCCATGCGGGGCTCCGGAGGGGACGTCAGGATCGGACGTAGGGGCCGTCGCCGCCCTTCCGCCGGTCGCCATCATGGCATATGACCGCCCCTGACATGAACGCGCCGATCCGGAAATTCGCAGCGGTTCTGACCGCCGTGGCCGCCACGGCCGGGCTGGGCGCCTGCGCCGGCGCCTTCGACCCCCGCACCGACGCGACCTCGCCGGTGGCGCCGCGGGTTCAGGCGCTGGTCGACGCCAACCGTGAATACCCCCGCTGGGCCGATTTTCCCAAGGTGCTGGAGCCGCAGCCGGAGCCGGCCGTGATCGCCGCGCGCGTCGCGACGCTGGATACCACCGGCGGCGCGCTGGCGGAGGCGGCGGCGCGAATCGAATGGCTGTCGAACGAAGATCCGGCCGCTTTCGCCGCCGCCGTGCAGGCCCGGGTCGATGCGGTCGAGGTCGCGCCGGTGACGGCGGAGACCGCCGCCGCGATCGAGGAATTCGCCCGCCGGACCCGCGAACGCGGCCGGGCCCCGCCGCCGGTCGACCGGCGCTAGCAAACACCACAGGTCGCCGGGACGACAGAATCCCGGGATCATCCTTCCAGGAGAACGCCCATGGCCGCCACGGCCCCCTACGCTTCCACGCTGGCCGCAGACGCCGCCCGGGTCACCGAACTGGCCGCTATCGCCAGCTACGCCCAGATCGGCCGCGGCGACGAGAAGCAGGCCGACCAGCTGGCCGTCGACGCCATGCGCACGGCGCTGAACAGGCTCGACATCGACGGCAAGATCGTCATCGGCGAGGGCGAGCGCGACGAGGCGCCCATGCTCTATATCGGCGAGAAGGTCGGCACCGGGAAGGGCCCGGCCATCGACATCGCGCTGGACCCGCTGGAAGGCACGACGCTGACGGCCAAGGCGATGGCCAACGCCCTGTGCGTGCTGTCGATGTCGCCCGGCGGCGGCATGCTGCACGCGCCGGACACCTATATGGACAAGATCGCCATCGGGCCGGGCTACAAGCCGGGCACGGTCGATCTGGACATGAGCCCGCAGGACAACGTCCGCTCGCTGGCCTCGGCCAAGGGCGTCGATCCGCGCGATATCACCGTCTGCGTCATGGATCGTCCGCGCCACGCCGAACTGATCGCCGCCCTGCGCGAGGTCGGGGCGCGGGTGCTGCTGATCACCGACGGCGACGTGGCGGGCGTGATCCACACCGCCGAGCCGGAGACCGGAATCGACCTGTATCTGGGTTCGGGCGGGGCGCCGGAAGGCGTGCTGGCGGCCTCGGCGCTGAAATGCGTCGGCGGCCATTTCCAGGGCCGGCTGATCTTCCGCAACGACGACGAACGGGCCCGGGCCGAGCGCACCGGGGTCAAGGATTTCGACCGCAAATACGACCTGCACGAACTGGTTTCGAAGGACGCCATCTTCGCCGCCACGGGAGTGACCAAGGGCGCCATGCTGGACGGGGTCATGGTCCGCGACGGCTTCGTCACCACCCATACGTTGGTGATGGACTCCTCGACCCGGACGATCCAGCGCATCCATACGTGTCGGCCGCTCTGATGGCTGACGGGGGGAGCCTGCCCGCGTTCCTGGGGGTTTCCCGCTCGCTGTCCGGGCGCGCCTGGCGGCAGAGGCCGGCCGAAGCGGGCCTGATCCGCGCCCATATGCAGGCCCTGAACCTGGAGGAGCCGCTGGCCCGGGCCTTGGCGGCGCGCGGGGTGCGGGCCGACCAAGGGGCGGACTTCCTGCAGCCGACGCTGAAGGCGTTGTTCCCCAACCCGTCCAGCTTCATGGACATGGACGCGGCGGCGGCGGCGATCATGGACGCCCTGCAGGTCGGGGCCTCTATCCACGTCTTCGCCGACTATGATGTCGACGGGGCCTCGAGCGCAGCCCTGCTGGTGCGCTGGTTCCGGGCCATGGGGGCGGACCTGCCGATCTATGTGCCCGACCGGATCACCGAGGGTTACGGGCCCAGCCCCAGGGCCTTCGACACCCTGAAGGCCTCCGGCGCCGACCTGGTGATCACCGTCGACTGCGGCGCGGCGGCCAATGAGGCGGTGGCGCACGCGGCGGCGATCGGGCTGAAGGTGGTGGTCATCGATCACCACATGATGCGCGAGCAGCCGCCGGTGTGCGCCGCCGTGGTCAATCCGAACCGGCCGGGCTGCAATTCCGGGCAGGGCAATCTGGCCGCCGCCGGCGTGGTGTTCGTGCTGCTGGCGGCCCTGAACCGCGAGGCGCGGGGGCGGGGACTGTTCGAGAACCGCGAACAGCCGGACATCCGACAGTGGCTGGATCTGGCGGCCATGGGGGCGATCTGCGACGTCACCGGCCTGACCGGCTTCAACCGGGCCCTGACCAGCCTCGGCCTGCGGCGGATGTCGGAATGGCGCAATCCCGGCCTGCGGGCGCTGCTGGCGGCGGCGGGAAGCGAGCCGGGCCCGGCCAAGTCAAACCATGCGGGTTTCATCCTCGGGCCGCGAATCAATGCGGGAGGGCGGATCGGCAAGTCCGACCTCGGTGCGCGCCTGCTGTCGACCGATGATCCGGACGAGGCGATGGCGCTGGCGCAGGAGCTGGACGCCCTGAACGTCGCCCGGCGCGAGGTCGAGCGTCAGGTGACAGAGCAGGCCACGCGTATGGTCGAAGCGACGGGCGCCCACGCCGACGGCTCGGCCTTGGTGGTCATCGACGGCGACGATTGGCACCCCGGCGTGGTCGGCATCGTCGCCGGGCGACTGCGCGAACGCTGGCGCAAACCCGTGGTGGTGATCGGCGTCGACGGAATCAACGGGATCGGCAAGGGCTCCGGCCGGTCGCAGCCGGGCATGAACCTGGGCAAGGCCGTGCAGGCGGCCTGGGAGGCCGGGGTGCTGATGGCCGGCGGCGGCCACGCCATGGCGGCCGGATTGACCGTCCGGGCCGACGGCATCGGCCGGCTGCGCGACTTCCTCAACGAGCGGATGGCGGGCGAGCAGGCGGCGGCCGAGGCGCTGGACGGCTTCGAGATCGACGCCCTGATCGATCCGGGCGCCGCGACCCGGGCCCTGTTCGAGCAGTTCGAGCAGCTGGCGCCGTTCGGTCCCGCCAATCCCGAGCCGGTGTTCGCCCTGGAGCATGTCGCGGTGCGCGAGCCCGTGGCGATGAACGGCGGCCATGTGCGCTGCCGGCTGGTCGGGGCCGACGGGGCCTCGGTGAAAGCCATCGCCTGGCGCTGCGCCGACCTGCCGTCGGGCAAGGCGCTGCTGGCCGGGCAGGGCGGGCTGAGCGTCGCCGGGCGGCTGAAGGCCGACGACTGGAACGGGCGGCGCGGCGTGCAGTTCGAGATCGAGGACGTCGCCGATCCCCGCATGGCGTGAACCGAACGCCGATCGGATTTTTCTACGGCCAAGCCGCTTGCACCCTGCGGAATCGGCGGCTATATCGCCGCTTCCCCGCGCCGCGGTCCCTTCGTCTATCGGTTAGGACGTCAGGTTTTCAACCTGAAAAGAGGGGTTCGATTCCCCTAGGGACTGCCACGCGGGGCCTTCCCATCCCGTTCAGACCGAAGCCACGCGACGCGCGGGCCGGACCGCCGCGCCCCCGGGACGCCGGCCGGGCGCGCGGCTGCATAAAATGTGCGACTTCGGGACGAAACCGGCGTTTTTGCCTTTTCCGCCGTTCACAGAACCGTGTTAAACTAATCCGGTCCGCAATACGCGCGGGCAGGGGGAAGGCTGTGTCGGACTACGAGGGCGTTGAGACGATCGAGACGGTGCGGATCGCCGGTCGGGTGAAGTGGTTCGATCCCGGCAAGGGGTACGGCTTCATCGTGCCCGACGAGCCGAGCCTGACCGACCGCAAGGATGTGCTGCTGCACATTTCCAGCCTGCGCGACAGCGGGCGCGATACGGCGGCCGAGGGCGCCCCGATCACCTGCGATTGCGCCCGGCGGCCCAAGGGCTGGCAGGTGACCGAGGTCCATGACCTGGGCGAAGGCGACCCGGACGTCGTGGCTGCGCCGCGTCGGGGCTATGACAGCCTGCGGAGGGATGGCGCCGGAGCCGCGCCGCTGGCCGATGGCGACGGTTCGCTCGAGACCGCCATCGTCAAATGGTTCAATCGCACCAAGGGGTACGGCTTCGTCGTCCGGGACGGACAGCCGGGCGACATCTTCGTTCATGTCGAGACCCTGCGCCGCTGCGGGCTGGACGACCTGACGCCGGGCGAACCGGTGGCGGTGCGCTTCGCGGAGGGGCCGAAGGGCTTGGTGGTCGCGGAAATCCGTCCCGCCGGCTGAACCTCCTCCAGGCGTTCGCGCCCATCGTCTCCCGTCCCTGTGCTTTGGACTTGCCGCGCGCGCCGATCGGCGCAAATTGCGGTCGACCGTTTCTCGAGGGTGGAATGATGTTGGTTCGTCGCGGATTCCTGGCCGGTGTCGCCGGCCTCTTCCTGCTGGCCGGGTGCGCAGGGGCGGGCACGGCGACTGGCCCGAACGGCGAGCCGCTGGAGCCGCTGACGGTGGTCACCTCGACCGGGGAGCACCGCTTCATGGTCGAGATCGCCGACGACGAGGCGGAACGTCAGCAGGGGCTGATGCACCGCGATGTCCTGCCCGACGACCGCGGCATGTTGTTCCAGTTCCCCGACGTGGCCGAGCGCAGCTTCTGGATGCACAACACGCCCAACTCGCTGGACATCATCTATATCGACCCCCACGGCCGCATTGTCTCCATCGCCGAGCGGGTGACGCCCAACTCCGACGCCATGATCCCGTCGAACGGGCCGGCCAGCGGCGTGCTGGAACTGCGCGCGGGCCGGGCCGATGAGATCGGCGCCCGGCCGGGCGACCGCGTCCGGCATCCCTTCTTCGCCACGGAATAAGGCGCGTTGCGGCGGAGGACGGCGCGTGGCAAACACCGCGCCTCTGGATCGGGGTGTAGCGCAGCCTGGTAGCGCATCTGCTTTGGGAGCAGAGGGTCGGAGGTTCGAATCCTCTCGCCCCGACCAGATGTAGGGGGCGGTGCTCAGACCGCCGCCAGCGCCTGCTCCAGGTCTGCGTACAGGTCGCCGACGTTCTCGATGCCGACAGAGAGGCGCACAAGGTTGTCGCCGATGCCGCAGCGGGCCTTGGCCTCGGGGCTGTAGTCCGAATGGGTTGTGCTGGACGGATGCGAGGCCAGGCTCTCGGTGCCGCCCAGACTCACGGCCAGCTTGAACAGGCGAAGGGCGTTGAGCAGACGGAAGGCCTCGGTCTCGCCGCCCTTCAGGCGCAGCGAAAAGGTCGAGCCCGGCCCTGAACACTGGCGCGCGAAGATGGCCTGCTGCTCCGGCGAGCTCTCGGCGCCGCCCGCATCGAGGACAGCCTCGATCTTCGGGTGGCCGCGCAGACGCCGGACAAGCTCGACGGCGTTGGCCTGCGACCGCTCCATGCGAATCTGCAGGGTCTCGAGACTGCGCATCAGCAGCCAGGCGGTGTGCGGATCGGTCACCGTGCCGCAGATGGTCCGCATTTCGGCGACCCGGCCCATCAGGTCGGCCCGGCCCATGCAGGCCCCGGCGATCAGGTCGGAGTGGCCGCCGACGTATTTGGTCAGCGAGTACAGGATCAGGTCCGCGCCGTGCTGGAGCGGCTTCTGCCACAAGGGGCCGAGGAAGGTGTTGTCGACCACCAGCGGCGGCGGTTCGGCCTGGCCCAGAGCCTTGATGGCGGCCGCGGCGGCCTGGAGGTCGATCAGCTGGTTGGTCGGGTTGGCCGGGGTCTCGACATAGACGGCCGCCAGGCGCCCGCCGCGGGCGCCGGCGCGGCCGGCGGCCTCGCCGATGGCGCGGGTCAGGGCCTCGCCGCCGTCGCGGTCGGCCACGCTGACGGTCTCGACCCCCATGCGCGGCAGGATGCGGTCGAACAGGTATTCGGTGCCGCCGTAAGCCGGGGCGGTGTAGACGACCACGTCGTTCGGACGGCTGAGCGCCAGGATGGTCGTCGAGATCGCCGCCATGCCGCTGGAAAAGACCAGCGCCTTGTCGGCCCCGTCCCAGACCGCCAGCCGGTCCTCGAGAATTTCGAGGTTGGGATTGTTGATCCGCGAATAGATCAGGCCCAAGGCCTCGTCCGGGTCCTTCTCGCGCAGGCCGTAGGCGACCTCGAAGAAGCGCTTGCCGTCCTCTGCCGATTGGAAGACGAAGGTGGAGGTCTGGAAGATCGGGGCCTTGATCGACCCCTCGGACAGGGCGGGATCATAGCCGTAGCCCATCATCAGGGTTTCAGGCGACAGGGGACGGTCGCCCAGGGTGCGGCTGCGGTGACGGTTCATGCTCGATATCCTCTCCCGGGCGGCCCTGATAGGGCCTCCGGGGGCGTCGGCCAAGGGATGCTGGACCGATCGCGACCCAGCCATTATCAGGGCTTTCGATGCGGGCCCCGCGAATCCCGCCGACAGGATCAACGCCCATGCTCGCCCGCATCTACCGCCCCGCCAAGACCGCCATGCAGTCCGGCAAGGCCAACGCCAGACAGTGGCGGCTGGAGTTCGAGCCGGCCTCGGCCCGGACCATCGACCCGCTGATGGGCTGGACCAGTTCGGCCGACATGAACGGCCAGGTGCGGCTGGAGTTCGATTCGCCGGAGGAGGCGGTGGCCTATGCCGAGCGCCACGGCATTCCGTTCCGCCTCCACGAGGCGCAGGAGGCGCCGGTCATCCTCAAGGCCTATGCCGACAATTTCGCCACCAGCCGCAAGGTGCCGTGGACGCATTGAAGAAGGGGGGCTAACGCTCACGCCGCGGGCGCTCGCAGCTTGAGCCGCGGGGTTTGCACCCCGGCCCCGCCGCGCTACTTCCCCCGACCAGGCGCCCTTAGCTCAGCTGGATAGAGCACCCGCCTTCTAAGCGGACGGTCGCAGGTTCGAATCCTGCAGGGCGCGCCATTCGGCAACCCGCCGGCCAGCGGGGCCGTTGTGACGCGGTGAAGATCGCCACCTTCAACATCAACGGGGTCAACACCCGGCTGGCCAATCTGCTGGAGTGGCTGGAGGCGGCGCGGCCGGACGTCTGCTGCCTGCAGGAGCTGAAGGCCACGGACGTGCAGTTTCCGGCGGCGGCTATCCGGGCGCTGGGTTACCACGCCGCCTGGAAGGGCGAGCATCGCTGGAACGGGGTGGCCATCCTGGGGCGGGACGCGGAGCCCGTAGTGACGCGGCGCGAGCTGCCGGGCGACGCGAAGGACGCGCAGAGCCGCTATCTGGAGGCGGCGGTGGACGGGGTGCTGGTGGCGTCGCTCTACCTGCCCAACGGCAATCCGCAGCCCGGACCGAAATTCGACTACAAGCTGGCGTGGATGGAGCGGCTCAACGCCCATGCGGCGGCACTGCTGGAGACGGGGGCGCCGGTGGTGCTGGCCGGTGACTACAATGTCGTGCCGACCGAGGCCGACATCTACAACAGCCGATCGTGGAAGAAGGACGCCCTGCTGCAGCCGGAGAGCCGGGCGGCGTTCGCGCGGCTGCTGGACCAGGGCTGGACCGACGCGCTGAGGGAGCGGTTCCCCAACGATCCGCCGCCGTGGACCTTTTGGCAGTATTTCCGGCAGGCTTGGGAGCGGGACGCGGGTTTGCGGATCGACCATTTGCTGCTCAGCCCGGCCGCGGCCGGCCGCCTGAAGGACGCCGGGGTGGACCGGAACGTGCGGGGGCGTGAGCGGGCCAGCGACCATGCCCCGGTGTGGATCGAGCTGGACTGAGGCGATGGCGCGCAGGCTGAAGGTGTTCTGCTATTCCGACGGCTTCCACTCGTGGACGGTGGCGGCGACGTCGCGGGCCAAGGCGCTGGAGGCGTGGGACGTGAAGCGCGACCTGTTCAGGGACGGGTCCGCGCGGGAGATCCAGGTCGGACCGGACCGCGAGGCGGCGCTGGCGGCGCCGGGAGAGCTGATCGAGCGGGGGCTGGCGGTCGATATCGGCAAGGTCGAGCGCAGGAAGCCGCCGAAGGCGAAGCCGGGGAAGCCGAAGTCGGATGCAAAGGCGAAGGCCCGGGTCGAGGCGCTGGAGGCTGAGCTGGCGGCGCTGCAGGAGGCGCAGGCGGAGGAGACGGCCGGACTGGAGGCGGAGCGCGAGGCGCTGGATCGCCAGGTCGCGGCGCTGGCGAAACGGCACAAGAAGGCGCGGGACGATCTGAAGGCGAAGCTGAAGGTGGCGCGGGCGACGCTCAGCGGATAGCGGCGTTCCAGGCGGCGAGGCCGGCTTCCAGATCGGCGATCAGGTCGGCGGGGTCCTCGAGGCCGACGTGGAGGCGGAGAAGCTCGCCCTCCAGCGCCGGTGGCGAGCGGCGGAAGGCGAGCTGGCCGGTCTCGTGGGTGATCAGGCTTTCGAACCCGCCCCAGGAATAGCCGAGGCCGAACAGCTTGACCGCCGACATCAGGGCGTGAGCGGCGGCTTCGGACCCGCCGTTCATGACCACGCCGAAGATCGACGCGGCGCCCGTATAGTCGCGGCGCCAAAGGTCGTGGCCGGGGACGCCGGGCAGGGCGGGATGGAGGACCCGGGCCACCTCGGGGCGGGCCTGCAGCCATTCGGCGACCGTCAGGGCCGAGCGGGCCTGTTCAGCATAGCGCAGCGGCAGGGTGCGCAGGCCGCGCAGGGCCAACCAGGCGTCATCGGGCGAGACGCGCCAGCCGAGATCCTCGAGGGTCTCGGCGATGGGGCGGCCGACGGCGGCATCGGCGACGGCGATGGAGCCCATCAGCAGGTCCGAGTGCCCGGCGACGTATTTGGTCACGGCCTGGACGCTGACGTCGACGCCGTGCGCCAGCGGGCGGAAGGCCAGGCCGGCGGCCCAGGTGTTGTCCATGACGGTCAGGATCCCGCGCGCGCGACAGGCGGCGGCGAGGGCCGGGACGTCGGCGAGCTCGAAGGTCAGGGAGGCCGGCGATTCGATCAGCAGCAGCCGGGTGCGGTCGGTCAGGGCCGCGAGGATGTCGTCGACCGAGGCGTCCGGGGCGTGGAAGGTCGTCTCCACGCCGCGCGGCTTCAGGTGACGGTTCAGGAAGCGGCGCGATGGTCCGTAGAGGGCGTCGGTGGCGACGATCTCGTCGCCGGGACGCGCCAACGCAGTCAGGGGCACGGTGACGGCGGCGAGACCCGAGGGGACCAGCCAGGCGTCGCCCGCGCCCTCCAGATCGGCGAGGGCGGCGCGTAGTTCGCGGGCGGCGCCCAAGTCCTCGATGCCGTAGACGGGACCCGCGGTCTCGTCGCGCATGGCGGCCGGTTCGTCGTTGAGCAGGGTCGAGGCCCGCTCCACCGGCGGGCTGACCGGACGGCGGCCCTGACCCCGACGGGTGGCGGAGGCGATCAGGCGGGTGCGGTCGCTGCGGTCGGAACGATCGGTCATGGGAGCCCGGTCGAGGGGTTGCGGTTCAGGCTTCAAAAGCCTCTAAAGCAGGCGGGGGCGCAAGGTCGGAATGGCTCGGGCGAGGAGCGGAATGAGGTCACAGGCGGTTCGGCGAGCGGCGGCGGCGGGCGTCATCCTGTCTCTGGGCCTCACGGCGTGCGGCGATCGCGGTCGGGAATCCCAGCCGGAAACGACGACAGTCGTGGCGGCCACCGAAGCCCCGGAGTTCGCCAGTCCGACCCTGCAGGCGATCAAGCGGCGGGGTCGACTGAACTGCGGGGTGCACGAGGGGCTGGTCGGCTTCGCCTATACCGACAACCGGGGCGAATGGCGGGGCTTCGACGCGGACTTCTGCCGGGCGCTGGCGGCGGCTGTGCTGGGCCGGCCGAGCGCGGTGCGCTTCGTGCCCCTGACCTCAAGCCAGCGTTTCGACGCGCTACGCGGCGGGCGGATCGACGTGCTGTGGCGGGCCACCTCCTGGACCATGTCGCGGGAGATATCCGAGGGCATCCGCTTCGCCGGGGTCAACTACTACGACGGCCAGGGCTTCCTGGTCCGGCGCTCGCTGGATCTGGCCAGCGCCCAGGAGCTGAACGGCGCCCGCGTCTGCGTACAGCGCGAGACCACCTCCGAGCTGAACGTCGCAGACTTCTTCCGGGCGCGTGGCATCGAATACCGTCCGGTCGTCTCGGCCAATGAGGAGGCGGCGCGCTCGGCCTATCAGCGTGAGGACTGCGATGCGCTCAGCGCCGACATCTCGGCCCTGGCGGCGGCGCGGACGCTGCTGGCCAATCCCGAGCAACACGCCATCCTGCCGGACGTGATTTCCAAGGAGGCGCTGGGGCCGGCGGTCAAACGGGGCGACGAATCGTGGACATCGATCGTGCGCTGGACCCTGAACGCCCTGATCCTGGCCGAGGAACTGGGGGTCACGGCCGAGAACGCCGACCAGCTGGCCGAGGAATCGCGCGATCCGCAGATTCGCCGTCTGCTGGGGACCGAGGGCGATCTCGGACCCGCCATGGGCCTGTCCAGAGAGTGGGCGAAGAACGCCATCAAAGTCTCTGGCAACTATGGGGAAATCTTCGCCCGGAACCTCGGGCCCGATTCATCGCTCGACCTGGCGCGCGGGCTTAACGCACAATGGAATGCTCGGCCGGGCGGCCTGATCTACGCCCTGCCGATCCGGTAACGACATCGGCCGAGGCCGGGGGGACCTATGGAAACGACCAAACGCGGCGGGATTCCGCTCTATCTGTGGATGCTGCTGGGCTTTGCGGCCGGCCTCGGGGGCGGACTCTACGTCAACCTGACGGGCCAGATGGTCATCCCTGAGGTGATGGAGATCATCCAGTCGGTCGGCCAGATCTTCCTGCGCCTGCTGTTCATGCTGGTCCTGCCGCTGCTGTTCTCGGCCCTGGCGGTCGGCGTCGCCGAAATGGGCGATCTGAAATCTCTGGGACGGGTCGGCTACAAGACCCTGCTGTTCACCATCATGGTCTCGGCGATCGCGGTGGGCATCGGCCTGGGCATGGTCAATGTGTTCCGGCCCGGCGACGGCGTCGACCCCGTGCTGGCGCAGCAGCTGCTGACGCAGGGCGCGGAGGGCGCCTCGGCCATCGTCGGCAATGCGCCGCAGAGCATCGAGGCGGGTCAGTTCTTCCTCGATATGATCCCGTCGAACGTCGTGACCGCCGCCTCGGAGAACCAGATCCTGCCGGTGATGGTGTTCGCCCTGATCTTCGGCATCGGCATGGTGATGGCCAGGAGCCGCGCCACAGACCAGCTGCAGGAGACGCTGCAGGGCGTGTTCGAGGTGATGATGAAGCTCATCAACCTTGTCATCAAACTGGCCCCGATCGCCATCGCCTGTCTGATGTTCAACCTCGCCGCCGTGTTCGGCTGGGACCTGCTGGTCCGGCTGGGGGCCTACGCCCTCGTGGCCGTCGGCGCGATGGCCATCCACATGTTCGTCATCTACCCGCTGCTGGTGTGGATCTTCGGCGGCATGAACCCGCTGAGATTCGCCGCAGGCGTGAAGGAGCCGTTCGTGGTGGCCTTCTCGACGGCCTCGTCCAACGCCACCCTGCCGATCGCCATCAAGGCGGCGGAGGAAAATCTGAAGCTGCCGAAGCGCATCGCGCGCTTCGTGCTGACCGTCGGGGCGACCGCCAACCAGAACGGCACCGCCCTGTTCGAGGGCGTGACGGTGCTGTTCCTGGCGCAGTTCTTCGGCGTCGAACTGAGCATCGGCCAGCAGCTGATCGTCATGCTCGTCTGCATCCTCGGCGGCATCGGCACGGCCGGCGTGCCGGCCGGATCTCTGCCGGTCATCGCCCTGATCCTGGTCATGGTCGGGGTGCCGGCCGAGGGCATCGGCCTGATCCTCGGCGTCGACCGCTTCCTCGACATGTGCCGCACCACGCTGAATGTCACCGGCGATCTGGTGGCGGCGACCGTGGTGTCGCGCGGCGAGAGCGACGCTGTGGTGCCGAAGGACCTGCCGGTTCCGGCGGTGGCGCCGCCGAACTGACGGAACGGGCCTCAGGCCGGCTCGACCGGCGTGTCCGTTCGACCGCCCCACTCGGCCCAGCTGCCGTCGTAGAGGCGCGACGGGCGGCCAAGGACGGCGAGGCCGAGGCTGAGGATGGCGGCGGTAACGCCCGAGCCGCAGGTGGTGATCACCGGGCGGTCCGGGCCCAGACCGGCGGCCTCGAACACGGTCGCGAGTTCGGCCGGCGGTTTCATCGTGCCGTCCGCGTTCAGCAGGACGGGAAAGGGCAGGTTGAGCGCGCCTGGCATATGGCCGCAGCGCAGGCCGGAGCGGGGCTCCGGCGCCCTTCCCTCGAACCGATCGGCGGCGCGGGCGTCCAACACCGGGGACCCGCCGGCCAAGGCCGCGCGGACGGCGTCCAGATCGGCCACGGCGGCGCGGTCGTGGCGGGCGTTGAAGACAGCAGGGGCAGGGGGCGAGGGCGGACCGGACTCGACGGGACGTCCCTCCGCCCGCCATTTGGGCAGGCCGCCGTCGAGCACCTGGACACGGGGCGCGCCCATGACGCGGAACATCCACCAGGCCCGGGCGGACGAACGGAGGCCGACGGTGTCGTAAACGACGATGTGATCGGTCTCGCGCAGGCCCAGCCGGCCCATACGGGCGGCGAAGGCTTCGGCCGTCGGCAGCATGTGCGGCAGGGCGCTTTCCGGATCGGAACTGGCCTCCAGATCGAAGAATACGGCGCCGGGTAGGCGGGCCGCCTCAAAGTCGGGGCGGCCATCGCGGCCGTCGAGGTGCCAGCTGGCGTCGACGATACGGAGATCGGGCGCGCCGAGGCGGTCGGCGAGTCCGGCGGTGGAGATCAAGGGCGGAGCGTCGGTCATGCCGCAGCCTAGCAGGCCCGTCTCAGGTCGGCGAAAGCGCCAGCTGGATCACATTGGTGCGTGCGGTGCGGAAACCGGCCTCGCAATAGGCGAGGTAGAAGCGCCACAGCCGGCGGAAGCGCTCGTCGAAACCGCCGAGGCGACGGATGTCGTCCCAGGCGGCCTGGAAGCGCTCGTCCCATAGACGGAGGGTCTCGGCGTAGTCCTGGCCGAAGCGGTCGACGCCGCGCCAGCCGAGGCCGGCGGCGGCCACAATCGGCTTCAGGGCCGCCTCGGACGGCAGCATCCCGCCCGGGAAGATGTATTTCTGGATGAAGTCCGTCCGCTTGCGGTAGCCGGCGAAGACCGCGTCGTCGATGGTGATGATCTGCAGGCCGGCCCGGCCTCCGGGTTCGAGCACCTCACGGATCTTGCCGAAATAGGCCGGCCAATACTCCTGGCCGACGGCCTCGAACATCTCGATCGAGGCGACGCGGTCGAAACGGCCCCGGACGTCGCGGTAGTCGATCAGACGGATGTCGGCGCGGTCGGACAGCCCGGCGTTGAACATCCGCTGACGGGCGAAGTCGTACTGCTCGCGCGAGATGGTGATGCCGGTAACGCGGGCCCCGATTTCCTTCGCCGCGAACTCGGCGAAACCGCC
>JBGTSL010000007.1:0-14878 GCA_041940325.1 Brevundimonas sp. | reverse complement strand
GCCCTCAGCCATCAGATCCGGGCGCTGGAGGAGATGCTGGGGGTGAAGCTGTTCGAGCGCCGCGTTCGCGCCATCGCGCTCACGGCCGCCGGCCGCGAACTCGAGGCTTATGTTACAGTATTTCACATGCTACCCGTGGAGACACATCGTCTCCCGGGGAGTGAAGCCGTGCCCAACAGAGTCCGCCAGATCCGCAAGCTGCCGGGATGCTCCGCCGCCGCCGGCGTCCTCCTCATGGCCGCCGCAGCCGCGGCGCAGGAGGCGCCGATCGTCCAGCCGGGCGCGCCCGGTCAGGCCAGCCGGACGCTGGAAGGGCGGGAAGCCTCGCGCATCGCCGACAACCGCTATTCCGACGCCGACGTGAAATTCATGCAGGACATGATCCTGCACCATGCCCAGGCCGTGGAGATGGCGGCGCTGGTCGCAGACCGCACCAATACCCAGGCGGTCAGGGACGTCGCCGGTCGCATCGACGCCTCGCAGGCCGACGAGATCGAGTTCATGCAGACCTGGCTGCGCGAGCGCGGCGAGGCGGCGCCGGAGCCGGGCCAGGCTCACGCCATGGCGGGCATGGATCACGCGAGCCACGACGGCCACGCCATGGCGGGGCACGCCGGGATGCCGGGGATGGCGACGGCCGAGCAGATGGCGGCGCTGGCCGCCGCCGAGGGCCCCGTCTTCGACCGGCTCTTCCTTGAGCGGATGATCGCCCACCACGAGGGGGCGGTGGAGATGGTCGCCGATCTGCTGGCGCGGTCCGGCTCCGCCTACGACCCGGTGCTCTACCGCTTCGTCAACGACGTGACCAACGAGCAGCAGGCCGAGATCAAGCGCATGGCCGCCCTGCTGCGGGAGGACTCGCCGGATCCCCGGACGAACCTGCGCGCCGGCTTCCGCGACGCCGGCCAGGCCGCCAGCAACATGGAGCTGATCGCCAGCCTGCCGAAACCGACCGGCTTCTTCGATCCGACCAACCCCGAGGGGCTGCCGCCGCGAATCCCGGCCACCGGGGATGGCGGGACGGACGAGGCCGCCGCCGAGCAGACCAGCCGGCGCTCGCCCTTCCTCAGCTTCTCCAACACCGACATGGCCTTCTCCGGCGACCTGCTGGCGGCCGGCAACTATCACGGCGTCAATCTGTACCGCCTCGGCGAGGACCCGGAGCCCCGGCTGATCGCCTCGATCGTCTGCCCCGGCGGACAGGGCGACGTGTCGATCGTCGGCGACCTGATGCTGATGTCCGTCGAGTCCACCAACGGCCGGACCGATTGCGGCCGCGAGGGGGTCGGGCCGGATCCGAGCCCGGACCGCTTCCGGGGCCTGCGCATCTTCGACATCTCGGACGTCACCCGCCCGGTTCAGGTCGGCCAGGTCCAGACCTGCCGGGGCTCCCACACCCATTCGGTCGTGTCCGCGGACGCCGATCGGCTGATCGTCTACAACTCGGGCACGGCCGGCGTGCGGGACGAACGCGAACTGGCCGGCTGCGTCTCCGGCCTGCCCGGCGATCCGCGCACCGCCCTGTTCCGGATCGATGTGATCGAGATCCCGCTGGCCGACCCGTCGCGGTCGCGCATCATCGACAGCCCCACGGTCTTCGCCGACGAGTCGACCGGCGAGCTCGCCGGCCTGTGGCGCGGTGGCGATCACGGCGCCGGCACCCAGACCACCAGCCGCACCGACCAGTGCCACGACATCACCCTGTTCCCGGCGAAGAGCATCGCGGGCGGTGCCTGCTCGGGCAACGGCATCCTGTTCGACATTTCCGACCCCCGCGCGCCCCGACGGATCGACGCGGTCACCGACACCGGCTTCGCCTACTGGCACTCGGCGACCTTCAACAACGACGGCACCAAAGTCGTGTTCACCGACGAGTGGGGCGGCGGCGGCCGGCCGCGCTGCCGGGTCCAGGACCCGAAAACCTGGGGCGCCAACGCCATCTATGACATCGTCGACGGCAAGCTGGTCTTCCGCAGCTACTACAAACTGCCCGCCGCCCAGACCGATCTCGAAAACTGCGTCGCCCACAACGGTTCGCTCGTCCCGGTCCCCGGACGCGACCTCTTCGTCCAGGCCTGGTACCAGGGCGGCCTGTCGATCAGCGATTTCACCGACTCCTCCGACGTCCGCGAGATCGCCTATTTCGACCGCGGTCCGGTCAACGCCGACCGGGCCAGCCAGGGCGGCTACTGGTCCGTCTACTGGTACGACGGGCGCATCTACGGAACCGAGATCGCCCGCGGCCTGGACGTGTTCAACCTCCTGCCCAGCGAGCATCTGACCGAAAACGAGATCGCCGCCGCAAGGATGGCCATCCAGGGCGAGACGGTGAATCCGCAGCAGCAGTTTCCCGTCACCTGGCCCGCCCACCCGGTGGTGGCGCGCGCCTATCTCGACCAGTTGGCCCGCGACGCGGCCATGCCGCAGGAGATGATGGACCGCATCAAGGCTGCGCTCGACCTGGCCGCCCCGCTCGTTGACGGCGGAACGCGCGACGCCGGCGTGGCCGCCTCTCTTCGTGCGCTGGCCGGCGAGGTCCGCGTGGGGGGGGACGACCAGACGGCGAAACGGATGGCCGGACTTAAGGAGACCCTGACGGGCCTCGCGGACCGCGTCGGCTGATCTCGCGGAACCGCCGGGGCTCGCCCTCCGCGGCGAGCCCTAGCCCCGCTTCGCCGCAATCACCCTGAGCACCGCGTCCGCGGCGATCTCGGACGGGTCCCGGCCTTCGCGGCCCATCAGGTCGAGCGCCGCGGTCTGGCGGGCGGCCTGATCAGCGCGCGCGGCGGGATCCGCCAGCAACCGCCCGACCTCGGTCGCCACCTTCTCCGGCGTGGCGTCGTTCTGGATCAGCTCCCTGGCGATCTCCTCGTCCGCCGCGTGGTTGAACAGCGTCGCGTATTTGCCGGTGAAGAACGGCTTCATGATCGCATAGCTGAGCGGCTGGAAGCGGTAGGCGATGACCATCGGAGCGCCGGCCAGGGCCAGCTCGGTGGAGACCGTGCCGCTGGTCGCCAGGGCGACGGTCGCGGCCTTCATGGCGGCGTACTTCTCCGCTTCGGGGACCAGATGAGCCCGGAAGGGCCATGACGCGACCTCGGCGGTGACCAGATCGGCCACGGGGCCGGCGGCCACCACGGCGACCTCCAGTCCCGGATGGGCCTTCTTGAGGCGCGCCACGGCGGCTTCGTAGACCGGGGTCATCAGCCGGATTTCGGACCGGCGACTGCCTGGCAGGACCAGCAGCAGCGGCGCGTCGGCGGCGATCCCGCGTGAGGCCCGGAAGACGGCGGGGTCGGCGCCGCCCATGTCGACGTGGAGGGCCTGGGAGCCAACGACCGTGGTCCGCAGCCCCTCGCGCTCGAACCACGGCGCATCGAAGGCGTAGAGGGCCAGCAGATGGTCGACCGACGCGGCCAGCGTCTTCGCCCGTCCGGGCCGCGACGCCCAGACCTGCGGCCCGACGTATTTGATCAGCGGCACGTCCGGGAGGGCGGCCCGGATCGCCTTGGCCACCCGGATGGTGAAACCCCAGCTGTCGATCAGGATCACGGCGTCAGGCCGTTCGGCGGCGGCGAGGGCCGCGGTGTCGGCGACCCGACGCTTGACCACGCCATAGGCCTTGAGGCCCTCAAGCCAGCCGAGCACCGACAGGTCGGTGATGTCGAAGGGGCTGGCCACCCCCTCCTCCGCCATGCGCAGGCCGCCGACGCCGACAAAGGTCACATCGTCGCCCAGCCGGCCCCGGAGCGCCCGCGCCAACCCGGCCCCGAGCACGTCGCCGGAGGCCTCGGCGGCGACCAGCATGATCTTCAGCGGACGGCTCACCGGGTCTCCCCCCAGACGAACAGGCCGAGTCGGTCGGCGGCCTCGACGATGGCCGGGTGGTCGATCAGGATCAGCTTGCCGGCCACGCCGCCGACCCCCGCCAGACCGGCGGCGGCGGCCAGTTCTATGGTTCGCGTGCCCATCACCGGCATGTCGACGCGCAGGTCCTGGATCGGCTTGGGAGCCTTGCCCAGCGCGCCCTTGCGATCGGCCGCCGAACCGCGCAGGTCCGCGGGCAGGCCGGCGACCCGGGCCAGCATGGCGTCGGTGCCCTCCTGGGCCTCGACCGCCAGCACCAGGCCGTCGCACACGACCGCCCCTTGCCCGATATCAAGTTCGCCTGCCTTTTCCGCGACATGCAGAGCCTTCTTCAGGTCCGCGATTTGCTCGGGCGTCGGCGAAACCGCGCCCAGCGCCCCGGACGGAAGGGTCTCGCCGCCGAGAATGTCGTCGGCGCCCTCGATGGCGTAGCCCTCGCCCTCGAACACCGAAAGGATCTTGCGAAGCAGGGCGTCGTCGCCCTTGGCCGCCTCGGCGACGATGCCGGGCAGCAGGGTCATGCCCTTGAAATCCGGCTTCAGCGTCTTGAAATCGGGCCGGTTGACCGTGCCGGCGAAACAGACCGCGTCGCAGCCGGCCTTCTTCAGCGCCGTCAACACCCGCCCGATCTCGGCCATGCCGGCGTCGACGCCCGGATACCGCGCCAGATGGGGATCGGCGAAGCCGGCCAGCCGAATCACGAACACCGGACGCCCCTCCGCCTCGCAACGGGCCGCCACGGACAGCGGCAGGGCCCCGCCCCCGGCGATCAGACCCAACTTGCCGGTCATCGTTCCGGCAGGGCGACGGGGCGCCGGGTGTCTTCGCGGATGAAGGCGATGATCTCGTGGATCTCGGGCAGGTCCGCATAGGTCGCGGCGGCGGCGTCCAGGCGGGTCGAGAACAGCCCCTCGCCCTCGAAGATGTCGCGATAGGCCGCCAACAGGCGGCGGACCGCCTCCTTGCCGTAGCCCTTGCGTTTCAGGCCGATCAGGTTGAGGCCGTGCAGCCGTACGTGATTGCCCCAGGCCGAGCCGTAGGGGATGACGTCGCGGGTCACCGCCGAAAGGCCGCCGACAATGGCGCCCTGACCGATCCGGCCGAACTGGTGCACCGCGGCCAGACCGCCGAGAAAGACCCGGTCGCCCACCCGGGCGTGACCGCCCAGCGTGGCGTTGTTGGCGAAGGTGACATTGTCGCCCACCACGCAGTCGTGACCGACATGGGCGCCGGTCATGAACAGGCCGTTCGAGCCGACCGTGGTCAGCTTGCGGTCGCCCGGCGTGCCCCGGTTGAAGGTGCAGTGCTCGCGGATGGTGCTGTTCGCGCCGATCTCCAGCGCCACCGGCTCGCCCTTGTAGCCGCCATGCTGGGGGTCTCCGCCAAGGAGGCAGAACGGATGAATGGTGGTTCCCGCCCCCACCGTGGTGTCCTGCTGGATCACGACATGGCTCGCCAGCCGCACCCCGTCCCCCAGCACGACGTTCGGCCCCACGATGGTCCAGGCCCCGATCTCCACACCCTCGCCCAGACGGGCGCCTGGATCGACATGGGCTGTCGGGTGGATCGCCATCAGGCGGCCGGCTGGTCGACAGTGACCACCATGGCGGCGAAGTCCGCCTCAGCCGCCAGCTTGCCGTCGATGAAGGTCTCGCCGCGGAATTTGAAGATGTCGCCGCGCTGCCTGGTGACGATCACCTTCATGTGCAGTTGATCGCCCGGGCGGGCCGGTTTGCGGAAGCGAACGCCATCGATCGACATGAACATGATGATCTTGCCCTCGACCGCGACATCCATCGTCTTGGACATCATCAACGCGCCGGTCTGGGCCATGGCCTCGACGATCATCACGCCCGGCATGACCGGGTCGATGGGAAAATGACCGGGGAAATAGGGCTCGTTGTGGGTGACGTTCTTGATGCCGGTGATCGAGGTCCCGGGCACGAAATCCTCGGCCCTGTCGACGAGGAGGAAGGGATAGCGGTGCGGCAGGCGCCGCATCACCTCGGCGTAGTCTATGGTCCCCCCGGCTCCCGTTTGGTCAGTCATCCCGGTCCTTCCCTGCGCGTGCCTTGCCGGACGCCTGTTTGGCGAGCCAGATCGCTTCACGCAAGGACTGACGAAGCGGTTTCGCCGGATAGCCGGACCAGGTCTCCCCGGCCGGAATGTTCTGGAGCACGCCCGCGCCGGCGGCGACGCGCGCGCCCTCGCCTATCGTCAGATGGTCGCCGACCCCGGCCTGACCGCCGAACATCACCCCGTCGCCGATAGTGACAGAACCCGACAGGCCGGTATGCGCCGCCATCAGACAGTTTCGGCCGATCACGCAGTTGTGGCCGATCATGCAGAGGTTATCGATCTTGGTGTTCTCGCCGATCACCGTATCGTCATAGGCCCCGCGATCGATACAGGTGTTGGCGCCGACGCTGACGCCGTCCTGCAGAATCACCCGGCCAAGCTGGGGGATGTCGATCGGGCCCGTGCGCGACCCGGCCGCTCCGAAGCCCGGTTCGCCGATCCGCGCCCCCGACAGCAGACGCACCCGATCCCCGATCAGGGCGAATCCGATGGTGACGTTGGAGCCGATCATGCAGTCCCGGCCGATCTGCACCCCCGGGCCGATGACGGTGTTGGCGCCTATGCGGCTGCCCCGGCCGATCCGGACGCCGGCGCCGAGCACCACACCGGGCTCGATCACCACCGTGCCGTCCTCGACCGCCGCCTCCGCGGCCATCGGGGTGACCAGGGCGATCGGGCGATGGAACTGGAGGGATGCGCGCGCCCAGGCGGCCTGGGCCTCGGGCGAGACGATGACAGCCGCGCCGGAGGGCGCGGCCTCGACGGCGGAGGCCGGCAGGATGATGCAGCCAGCGGCGCTGTCGGCAAGCGCCGAAAGGAAGCGCCGGTCGCCCAGAAAGGCCACATCGCCCTCGCCGGCCGTCGCCAGGGGCGCGACGGCGGAGACCGTCCGGTCCCAGCCGCGCGAGACTTCGCCGCCGATCCGCTCCGCGAGCGCGCCGACAGTCAGGGCCGGCAGTCGCTCGAAGAACCGGGCGTCGGGGCCTCGGCCCATGTTACTGGGCCGGTTGGGCCGGGACCGGCATGCGCGAGAAGGCCGGCAGGGCCGGCAGCGCCGCGTTGAGGCGCTGGATCGCGGTCTCGGTCAGGTCCATCTGCGGATTGGCGCGCAGCACGCCGTCGGCGCTCAGCAGGATGCCGCAGCCACGCTCGGTGTAGAGCGCCGCCAGGATCGGATCGACCGCCTGGCCGATCTGCTGCTGCTGGTAGGCCAGGGTGTAGCGCATCTCGCCGGTGCGGGTCTGCCGCAGGCCTTCGAATTCGCGGTAGCGGGCCTCGAGGGCCTCGGCGCGCTGCTGGAACTGGTCCTGCGGGATGGTCGCCTGGCCCTGCTGCAGCGCCTGACGTTCCGTCTGGATGAACTGCTCATACGGCGCCAGTTCGGTCTGGACCTCCTGTTGGAGACGCTGCACGCCGGCGACCAGGGACTGGCCGGCGGTCGACTGGGCCATCAGACGGTCATGGTGATAGATGCAGACGCCGGGGATCGCCGGACCGAAATTCTGGTCCTGGGCGGCGGCGGCCGAACCGGCCAGCAGGGCGACGGCGAAAGCGCCGAAAGCGAGGGTTTTCATGGTACTGCCTTTGATCGGGCCAGGGGCCTGAAAGTTAGAATTGGGTTGAGGTCGAGAAGCGGAAGGTTTCGGTCTTGTCGTAGTCTTCGCTGCCGAGAATGTGACTGAGGTCGAAGCGGATCGGGCCCATCGGCGACCGCCAGTGGATGCTGACGCCGGCGGAGGCGCGGAGATCCAGCTCATCGGCGATACGGGTGCTGGGGGTGCCATCCGGGTTCAGCGTGTAGCGGTCGTCGAGCAGGCCGACGGTGCCGACATCCGTGAACAGCGAGGTGCGGATGCCGTATTCTTCCGGCAGGCCGTTCGGGACCGTCAGCTCCATCGTGCCGATGACGTAGAAATTGCCGCCGAGCGCGTCCGTCGTCAGCAGGTCGCGCGGACCGATGCCCGCGGTCTCGAAACCGCGGAAGCTGTTGCCGCCCTTGAAGAAGCGATCGTTGATGCGGATCGGGTCGCCGCCCCAGCCGGAGACATAGCCGGTCGAGGCCGAGGTGCTGACCACCCAGTTCGGGGTGATGCCCCAGAAGGCGGACACTTCCGCCTCTGTCTTCACATAGTTCACGTCGCCGCCGATGCCGGCGAAGTCCTGGATCAGTCGACCGGTCCAGCCGCGGGTCGGGCGGATCGGGTCGTTGCGGCGGTCGACGAACAGGGTGTAGCCGGCGGACGAGTTGATGAAGGACCCGACCTGGTCGCACAGGGCGTTGGAGCCGCCGCCGAAGCCGGAGCAGAAATTGTTCGGGACGATGATCTCGTCCGCCTTGAGGAAGTAGCGGGTGCTGAGCAGCGTGTAGGCGTTCAGCGGGTAGGACAGGCGCACGCCGGCGCCGGTCGACCGGTAGTCATAGGACGAATACTCGCTCAGATCGTAGCGCGAGTGGAAGGCGTCGAAGCCGGCGCGCAGATCGCGCCCGAGGAATTTCGGCTCGGTGAAGCGGAAGTCGATCTGCTGGCGCAGCGATCCCCACTCGATCCGAGCGACGACGTTCTGGCCGCGGCCGCGGAAGTTGCGCTCGGTCACGCCGAGGTTGACCACGAAGGAATCGACCGAGCTGAAGCCGGCGCCGACGGAAAGCTCGCCGGTCGGCTGTTCTTCCACGGTGACGTTCACCACCGAGCGGTCGGGCGCCGATCCACGCGCCTCCTCGACGGTCACATCCTTGAAGAAGCCGAGGCCACGGAGATTGTTGCGCGACCGCTCCAGCAGGGTGCGGTTGAAGGCGTCGCCCTCGGTCAGCATCATCTCGCGGCGGATGACATTGTCCAGGGTGCGGGTGTTGCCGATCACATTGATCCGGTCGACATAGACCCGCTGGCCCTCGCGGACGTTGAAGGTGACGTCGACAGTGTCGGTTTCGGGGTTGGCCCGGTACGAGGGCTCGATCTCGACGAAGGCGTAGCCGGCGGACCCGGCCGCGAAGGTCAGGGCGTCGACGGCCGCCTCGATCTTGTCGCTCTCGTACAGCTGGCCGGTCCGGATCGGCAGCAGCAGCTCGAGGAAGTCGGGGTTCAGCCGGTCGTTCTCGGTGACCACGTCGACCGTGCCGAAATTGTAGCGGTCGCCTTCGTCGAGGGTGATGGTGATGCCGAAGGCGCTGTCATCCGGCGCCAGTTCCGCGATCGCCGACAGGACGCGGAAATCATAGTAGCCGCGGTTGGTGTAGAATTTCCGCAGCTGCTCCCGGTCGTAGTCCAGCCGGTTGGGGTCATAGTTGTCGTTCGAGCCGAAGATCTGCCACCAGCGCGACTCCTTGGTGACCATGACCTCCTGCAGATCGCCGTCCGAGAAGGCGGTGTTGCCCAGGAAGGTGATGGCCTGCACGCCGGTTTCCGGGCCCTCGTCGATCTCGAACACCACGTCGACCCGGTTCTGGTCCAGCTGGACCAGTTTGGGCGTGACCGTGGCCGAGATGCGGCCGGACAGGCGGTACAGCTCGACGATCTTGCCGACATCCTCCTGGACCCGGGCCCGGGTGTAGATGCCGCGGGGACGCAGGGTCACTTCCTCGCGCAGCTTGGTCTCGTTGATCGCGCCGTTCCCCTCGAACACCACCTGGTTGATGATCGGGTTCTCGACGATCTCGACGACCAGGTCGCCGTTGGGCTGCACGCCCAGCTGCACGTCAGCGAACAGCTGGGTGCGGGTCAGGGTGCGGACCGCCACGTCCAGCACGGCCGGTGTGACGGTGTCGCCGGGCTGGATCGGCAGGTAGGAGAGGATCGTGGTCTGGTCGATGCGCTGGTTGCCGCGCACCAGGATGCGGCTGACGACGACGCGTTCTTCCTGGGCCGCGGGCGGGGTCTGCTGGGCCGGGGCGATCTCGACCGTGGGCGCGGGCGGCGCCGCCTCGGCCGCCGGCGGCGTCTGGGCCAGCACGGGACCGGCAAGGCCGGCGGCCACGGCGAGGGCCAGCAGGCTCGGGCTCAGGCCACGGGCGAAACGAAGGGCGGACGCGTCTTGTCGGATCATGCGGGAAACCATCGGGGGCTGGCGTCGGCTCATCAAGCGAGCCCGCCGAGGAATTTGAACAGGCTCAGCTTCTGCAGGTCGTTCCAGGTGGCGAACAACATCAATCCCGCCAGCAAAGCAAGGCCGACGCGATATCCGACCTCCTGAACACGGGCCGGGACTGGCCTGCGCGCAACAGCTTCATAGCCGTAGAACAACAGGTGGCCGCCGTCGAGAACCGGGATCGGCAGAAGATTCACGATGCCGATCCCGATCGAAACGAGGGCGGCGAAGCTGAGGAAGGTCAGGGCGAGATTGGCGGCCATCCAGCCAGGGTCGGGATTGGCGGCCACGGCCTGCTGGGTCACGCCGCCGGCCGCCTTGGCGATGCCGATCGGGCCATTGAGCAGATCACCCGATTCCTTGCCCGCGAAGATCCGGCCGATATAGGTCGCGGTGGTCCCGACCGTCGAGCCGATGGTCTCTATGCCCTTGCCGAACGCCTCGACCGGGTTGAGCCGGCGGAAACTCAGATCTCCCGGCAGCGGCCGCATCAGCAGACCGACCTGGGCGAGTCTCACCCGTCCGGCGATCTGGTCGTCGACAAGATTGCGCTCGGGGGTCGCGGTCAGGACAATTTCCCGCCCTCCGCGATCGACGGTGAAGCGGACCGGGTCGCCGGCGCTCATCAGCACCACCTGGGTCACCTCGCGACCATCCGCGATCGGACGGCCGTTGACGGCGAGAATCAGGTCGCGCGGCTGGAATCCGGCCCGGGCGGCCGGACTGTCCGGGACCGCCGCCGCCACGCGGGGCGCCGCGATCTGTTCGCCGATAGCGCTGAACAGCAGGGTGAACAGCACCATGGCGAGCAGGAAATTCGCCGCCGGCCCCGCCGCCACGATCAGGGCGCGCTGCCAGATGGGCTTGAAATGGAAGTAGTCGCGCTCGGCGCCCGGACCGTTCTCGGCGATCACCCGCTGGCGCAGTTCGGCCAGGCCCGCCTCGTCCGGCACGCTGGACGGATCGAGGTCGCCGGAGAATTTGACATAGCCGCCCAGCGGCAGCCAGGCGATCCGCCACTCGGTCCCGCGCCGGTCGGTCCGGCTGACGATGGTCTTGCCGAAGCCGATCGAGAACCGGTCGATCTTCACGCCGAAGGCGCGCGCGACAAGGAAATGCCCCAGTTCGTGGATGGTGACGATGAACGTCAGCACCAGGAGGAACGGGACGATGTAGAGCAGCGCCTGGCCCAGGAAGCCCGTCATGCCGATTTGCTATCCTCCGCCGTTCAGGCCGCCGCGGCCAGACCTCGAACGATCGACTCCGCCTCTCGCCGCGCCTGAGCGTCCACGGCCAGGGCCGCATCGCAGGCGTTGCGGGAACCGGAATCCACCCCCGAGGCCGTCACGCGCGACAAGGTGTCGGCGACGACTGCGGCAATATTGAGAAAGGCCAGACGACGGTCAAGAAACGCCAGCGCCGCGACCTCGTTGGCCGCATTGAACACGATCGGGGCCGAACCGCCGGCCCGCAGGGCTTCGCGGGCCAGTTTGAGGGCCGGAAAGCGCTCTTCGTCCGGCGCCTCGAAGGTCAGGCGGCCCAGGCTCGCGAGGTCCAGCTTCGGCGCCGGCCAGGCGATCCGGTCCGGCCAGGCCAGGGCGCAGGCGATCGGCGTCTTCATGTCCGGCGGGCCCATCTGGGCCAGGGTCGAGCCGTCGACGTATTCGACCATGCTGTGAATGATCGATTCGGGATGCACCACAACGTCGATGCGGTCGGCCGGCATGTCGAACAGCCAGGCCGCCTCGATCAGCTCGAGACCCTTGTTGGCCATGGTGGCGCTGTCGACGGAGATCTTGGCGCCCATGCTCCAGTTGGGATGCGCCACCGCCTGCTCGGGCGTGATGCCGGACAGGGCCTCGCGCGGCGTGGTCCGGAACGGGCCGCCGGACGCGGTCAGGATCAGCTTCCCGACCTGATGCGGCGCGTCGTGCGGAAACACCTGGAAGATCGCCGAATGCTCGGAATCGACCGGGATCAGACGACCGCCGGAACGCCGCACCCGTTCGATCAGCGCCGGGCCGCAACAGACCAGACTCTCCTTGTTGGCCAGGGCCAGGGTCGCGCCGGTCTCCGCCGCCGCCCAGGCCGAGCGCAGGCCGGCCGCGCCGACGATGGCGGCCATGACCCAGTCGGCCGGGCGGGCGGCGGCCTCGATCACCGCCCCCTCCCCCGCCGCGGCCTCGACGCCGGTTCCGGCGAGGGCGTCGCGCAGCTCGCCCAGGCGGGCGGGGTCGGCCGTGACCGCCAGCCGGGGCCTCCAGCGCCGGGCCTGTTCAGCCAGCCGGGCGATATTGGCCCCGCCGGTCAGGGCCTCGACCTCGAAAGCGCCGGCGCCGCCGGCCTCGGCCTGCTCCATCAGCTCCAGCGTCGAGGTCCCGACCGATCCGGTCGAGCCGAGCACGGTGACGCGACGCCGGATCATGCGCCCGCTCCGAAGGTGACGAACAGCAGCCGGCCGCAAGCGACGAGCACGACCGCGAACATCAGACCGTCGACCCGGTCCAGCAGGCCGCCGTGCCCCGGGATTAGCTTGCCGGCGTCCTTGACGCCGTAGCGCCGCTTCAGCGCCGACTCCCACAGGTCGCCGGCCATGGTGGCGAGGGCGGCGGCGAGGCCGAGCAGCGCGCCCCAGGCGGGACCGATGCCGAGATCGAGCGAGGCCGCCAGCAGGGCGCCGGCGCCGGTGCCCGCCGCCAGGCCGCCGATGAAGCCGGACCAGGTCTTGTTGGGCGAAAAGCGCGGCCACAGCTTTCGGCCGCCGATCAGGCTGCCGACCAGATAGGCCATGATGTCGGATGCCCATGCGATAACGAAGGCGGAGACTGTCCAGGCCAGACCGCTGGCCGACGATCCGTCCCGCAGCCAGATCAGCAGCACCGCCGGCCAGCCGAGGTAGAGCACGCCATAGGCGGCGTCGAGCGCCTCCTGGCCCCGGCTGCGCGCGAACAGGCCGGCCGCGACGGCGCAGAACACCAGCATCACGAGAGCCAGCGACAGCTGCTCGACGTGGGCCGAGATCACCGCCGCGAACAGGCCGAAGGCGACCGCCCCGGCCATCAGGCGCCACGCGGTCGCGGCGCTCATCATCGCCCACTCGACCGCGAGCAGGGCGCAGGCCAGCAGCATCAGGGCAAGGAACCACAGCCCGCCGGCCCAGATGCCGAGCACGGCCGCCGGAGCCAGCACCACGGCCGACGCGGCCCTGAGGCCTATGTCGCCGGCCCGCATCGCCATCAGCCGGCCACGAGCGCGGGCGACAGGCCGCCAAAACGCCGGTCGCGATTGCGATACTGTTCGACGACGTCCGCCAGCGCCTCGGGGCCGTAGTCCGGCCACAGCACCTGCTGATAGACCAGTTCGGCGTAGGCGGCCTCCCAAAGCAGGAAGTTCGACAGGCGCTGCTCGCCCGAAGTGCGCACGATGACGTCGACGGGCGGCCCTCCGGCGGTCGACAGGCCGAGTCCCAGCGTCTCCTCGTCGAGGGGCCCGACGGCCTCGCCGGCGCGCACCCGCTCGGCATATCGCTGCGCCGCGTCGACGATATCGGCCCGGCCGCCGTAGTTGAACGCCACCTGCAGCAGGAATTTGTCGTTGTGCGCCGTGCTCGCCTCGGTGCGTTCGACGATTTCGGCGATATCGGCGGGCAGGCCGGCGCGACGGCCCAGAATCCGCACCCGCACGCCCTCCCGCTCCAGACGCTTCAGGTCGCTGGCCACATAGGAGCGGACCAGACCCATCAGGTCGGAGACTTCCTCGGCCGGCCGCCGCCAGTTCTCGGTCGAGAAGCCGAACACCGTCAGGCAGCGGATGCCCAGCGCCGGGGCCGCCTGCACCGTGCGCTTCAGCGCCTGGACGCCCTCGCGGTGGCCCATGGCCCGGGGCAGGCCACGCGCCTGCGCCCACCGGCCGTTGCCGTCCATGATCAGGGCGACATGGCGCGGCCCGTCCGGCGCGGGCTGGGTATCAGAGGGTTCGACGGGCATGACCGGCGCGTATCCTACGGCAAAACGCGCCGTCAAACCTGCATGATCTCAACTTCCTTGGCCTTCAAGGTCTCGTCGATGCGCTTGATGGCCGCGTCGGTGTCCTTCTGGACCTCGGCCTCCATCTTCTTCTGCTCGTCCTGGCTGATCTCGGAGGCCTTTTCGGCCTTCTTGAGATCGTCGTTGGCGTCGCGGCGGACGTTGCGGACGGCGATCTTCTGCTGCTCGGCGTACTTCCCGGCCAGCTTGACCAGGTCCTTGCGGCGTTCCTCGGTCAGCGGCGGAATCGGAATGCGCAGGGTTTGGCCGTCGACGATCGGATTGAGTCCCAGTCCGGCGGCGCGGATGGCCTTCTCGACCGACACCACCATGCCCTTGTCCCAGACATTGACCGAGATCATCCGCGGCTCGGGCACGCTGATCGCGGCGACGGAGTTCAGCGGCGCGGTCGAGCCATAGGCCTCGACCTGGACCGGGTCCAGCAGGCCGGGATTGGCTCGACCGGTACGCAGGCCGGCGAACTCCTCCTTCAGCGCGCCGACCGCCTTGTCCATGCGGTCCCGGTAGCTCTTGAGATCAGGCTTGGCCATGGTCTTTTCTCTCGTTCTTGAATGGCTTGTCAGGCTGACTTGGTGTTCGAGGTGATGACGGTGAAGGTCCCTTCCCCGGTCAGGGTCTTGCGCAGGGTCCCCTCCTCCCGGATCGAGAACACCACGATCGGTATGCCGGAATCGCGCATCAGGGCGATGGCCGAAGCGTCCATGACCTTGAGGTCCCTGGCCAGCACATCGTGATAGCTCAGGGTGTCATAGCGGGTCGCCGACGGATCCTTCTTGGGGTCGGCCGTATAGACGCCGTCT
>JBGTSL010000006.1:0-14996 GCA_041940325.1 Brevundimonas sp. | reverse complement strand
GTCGAGCGATGAAGCCCGGGGGAAGGAGACCTCGGGGGTCCTCGAGGGCAGGGATGGATCCTGCCCGCTTGCTCGCCGCGCGCCTGTGGATTGCGGACTGCTGACGTCAGCCTGATGCCGTCATGTCCGCCCCGCGCCGGAGCCAGCAATGGCCCCGGCGGATGATCCGGCTAGGCCCGAATGTCAGGGCCGCCAACCGGAGGGCGCGTGGAAAACGGCTACGCGGGGCGGCCTGTCTCGTCGAAACGGTAATCTCATTCGCAACCGGGCGAGGCCCGGCCGCCCCGCGCCCTCCCCAACCGCTTCACACGAAGCGGCGCCCGGACCCGCATTGCCCGGTTCATGCCAACAAGTTTGCAATTCAAACAAGTCTATTGTAGATCGTCCCCATCGAGAGGGGAGAAACCCATGTCCGCCACCCGCCAACCCGACCGGCTGCACGGTCTCGACGCCCTCAGGGCCGGCGCCCTGCTGCTCGGCGTCGTCCTGCACGCCAGCCTGTCCTTCTTTCCGCAGCAGATCTGGATCGTCGCCGACGACAGCCGCTCGATCGGCGCGGCGGGCCTGTTCTTCGGCATCCACCTGTTCCGGATGACGGCCTTCTTCCTGATCGCCGGCCTGTTCGCCCACATGATGCTGGCCCGGCGGGGCTGGTGGGGCTTCGCCCGCGACCGGGCCTCGCGCATCGCCGGGCCGCTGCTGGCCTTCTGGCTTCCGGTCATGGCCGGGATCGTCACCGCCCTGGTCTGGAACGCCCACGCCAGCGGCCTCGTGGTCCCGGGTGCGCCGCCGCCGCCGCCGCCGACCTACGACTGGACCAACTTCCCGCTGACCCACCTGTGGTTCCTCTACGTCCTCGTCCTGTTCTGCGCGGCGGCGCTGGTCCTGCGCGCGCCGTTCGCCTGGCTGGACCGCAACGGAGCGTGGGGACGCGCCGTCGACCGCCTGACCGGCGCCCTGGTCGGTCCGTGGACGCCCGCCGTCCTGGCGGCTCCGCTGGCCGTCGCCCTGTGGCTGGACCCGGCGTGGATCGCCTTCTTCGCCGTGCCGACTCCGGACGAGGGGCTGGTCCCCGACGCCGCGGCCCTGGTCGGCTTCGGCGCCGCCTTCGGCCTTGGCTTCCTGCTGGACCGCCGCCGCGACCTGCTGGACCGGATCGCGGCCTGGTCGCCCCTGTACCTGGTCGCCGCAGTAGCCTCCGGCGTCGCCGCCTGGGTCCTCGTCGGCGGGCCGACCATCACGCCGATGGCCGGGCCCACGGGCGACAAGCTGCTGACCGCGGCGGTGGTCGCCTTCGCCGTCTACGCCTCGGCCCTCGCCGCCATGGGTCTGTGCCTGCGCGTCCTGTCCGGCGTCAGCCCGGTCCGGCGCTACCTGGCCGACGCCTCCTACTGGGTCTACATCCTGCACCTGCCGCTGGTCATGCTGGCCCAGGTCTGGATCCAGGACTGGTCGGGCCCCTGGTGGCTCAAACTGGCCGGGGTGTCCGCGGGCGTCTTCGCCGTCTGCCTGATCACCTACGAGCTGCTGGTCCGTCACAGCTTCATGGGCCGCTGGCTGAACGGCCGCCGGATCCCATGGCGCCGCGCCCGTCAGCCCGCCCTCGCGCCCGCCGAATAGCTTGCCATCCCCCGTCGGCTCGTCCACCCAATCCGGACGAGCCGGTTCTGGAGAATCGCCCCCATGCCCGCCACTCCCGCCAAACCCCGTCTGCACTCCGCCGAGGACGACCTCGCCTTCATGCGGTCGATCGTCGAGGGCGACGGGCGCCCGAAGCTGACGATGGGGATCTGCTATCTGGCCGGCGGGCTTCTGTATGGCCTGCAGTGCCTGTTCCACGTGGGCCAGACGACCGGCCTGATCCGCTGGCCGGGTTTGGTGAACCTGGCCTTCGTGGCGGGAATCAGCGTCGCCTTTCTCGCTATCCTGACCTGGGCGATCCGCAAGGATCAGAAGGACGGCGCGCGGGGCGATCGCGGCCCCATGGCCAGCCGGGCCCTGCAAGCGGCCCTGACCGCCACCGGCATGGCGAATCTGGCGGTGATCCTCATCTTCGCCGTCGGCGCCGTCCGCGACCGGGACTTCGCGGTCTGGCTCTACTATCCCGCCGTGGTCTTCCTTCTCCAGAGCGCCGCCTGGTATGTGGCGTGGAGCCTCAAGAAGAAAGGGTGGATGATGGCCACAGCAGCCGGCGGCTGGCTGACTGCGGTGGCGCTCGGTCTGCTCGTGCGCGAGCCGACTCTCTACCTCGGCGTCTGCACCGCGGCCCTGTTCCTGCTGTTCGCCGGACCGGGCTGGATCATGGTCCGCGACGCCCGCGCCGCGCGGACGGCGGGCTGAGCCCATGGGCCTGGCCGACCTCGGACGGATCGACGACGTCATCCACGGCCGAATGCGGCTGGGGATCATGGTCTATCTGGCCGATGCTGAAACGGCCGATTTCACTGAGCTCAAGACCGTGCTCGAGGCCACCCAGGGCAACCTCTCGGTCCATCTGAAGAAGCTCGAGGAGGCCGGCTACGTCGCCATCACCAAGAGCTTCGTGAACAACAAGCCCCTGACCAGCGTCTCCATCACCCGCGAGGGCCGCCAGGCCTTCGCCGCCTACCTCGAGGCCATCGGCGCCCTGATCGGAGGCCGCGAATGAGCGGCGCCGCGATAATGGGCGCGGTGCTCGACGCCGTCTTCGGCAAGAGGACCGGCCAACGAACGCCCGGCGCGGTTAGGGTCATGGGCATCGTCAACGTCACCCCCGACAGCTTCTCCGACGGCGGCCGGCTGGCGGACGTCGAGGCCGCCGTGGACCACGCCCTGACGCTGGTCGAACAGGGCGCGGATATCCTCGACATCGGCGGGGAGAGCACCCGGCCCGGCGCCGAACCCGTCGACGCGGCGGAGGAGACCGCTCGCGTCCTTCCCGTCATCGAGGGCCTTCGCGCCGCCGGCTGGACCGGCCCGATCAGCATCGACACCATGAAGCCCGAGGTCGTCCGCGCCGCCGTCGCGGCCGGGGCGACGATGTGGAACGATGTGTCGGCCCTCGGCTTCGCCCCCGACAGCCTGGCGACAGCCGCCGAGCTCGGTTGCGACGTCGTCCTGATGCACATGAAGGGCGAGCCGCGCACCATGCAGGCCGATCCGCGCTACGGCGATGTGGTCGCCGAGGTCACCGGCTGGCTCGTCGCCCGCGCCGAGGCGGCCATTCCCGCCGGCGTCGCCCGCGAGCGGATCTGGCTCGATCCGGGGATCGGCTTCGGCAAGACGGCGGATCACAACCTCGCCCTGACCGCCAACCTCGCCCGGCTGGCGGCCGCCGGCTTCCCCGTCCTCTACGGCGCCAGCCGAAAGCGCACGATCCAGTCCATCGACCCGACCGCGACCGACCCCGCCGACCGTCTCGGTGGTTCGCTGACCCTGGCGCTGGCGGCCGCCCGCAACGGCGCCGCCATCGTCCGCGCCCACGATGTCCGCGAGACCGTCCAGGCCCTGGCGGTCCAGGCGGCGGTCGAGGCCGCGGCCCGATGACCGCGCGGCTCGAACAGGCCTTGCCGGATCGGGCGCGATTGGTCATCCCGTGCCCATGACCTCGCCCCCCGGACGCGTCCTGATCATCGCCGGCTCCGACTCCGGAGGCGGGGCCGGAATCCAGGCGGACATCAAGGCCGTCACGGCCATGGGCGGCTATGCGGCCACCGCCATCACCGCGATCACGGTGCAGAACACCCTCGGCGTCCACGGCGTCCATCCCCTGCCGCTCGACCTGATCGAGGCCCAGGCCCGGGCGGTGCTCGACGACATCGGCGCCGACGCCGTCAAGACCGGCATGCTGGGCTCCATCGAGGTGGTCGAGCGCGTCGCCGCCATTCTCGATACGTGCGAAGCCCCCGCCGTGGTCGACCCGGTGATGATCGCCAAGGGCGGTCATCCGCTGCTCCCGGACGAGGCGGTGCAGGCGGTGCGCCGCCTGATGGTCCCCCGCGCCGCCCTGCTGACCCCCAACGCCCCGGAGGCCAAGGCCCTGACCGGGATCGCCGTCGCCGACCTCGACGGCCAGCGCCGGGCGGGCGAGGCCCTGCTGGCCATGGGCGCCCGCGCCGGGCTGATGAAGGGCGGCCACGTCCCCGGCGAGACCGTCATCGACCTGCTGCTCACCCCGACCGGCGAGACCCTGCTCGAAGGCGAACGGGTCGATACCCGCCACACCCACGGCACCGGCTGCACCCTGGCCAGCGCCTGCGCCGCCGGCCTGGCTAAGGGCCTGCCGCTCGAGGCCGCCGTGGCCGAGGCCTGGGCCTATGTCGCCGAGGCCATCCGCCGCGCCCCGGGACTGGGGCAGGGGCACGGTCCGCTCGACCACGGCTGGCCGCTGAGGGACGCCCGGTGAGTGATCTGGAAGCCCGTCTCGCCGCCATCGTCCGCACCGATCCCGGCCTGATGCATGTGCTCGAGGGCGTGCGCGCTCAGGGCCTGCCCGACTGGCGGATCTTTTCCGGCGCCGTCTACCAGTGCGTCTGGAACGCGCTGACCGGGCGACCGGCCGGCTATGGCGTGCGCGATTACGACGTCGGCTACTACGATCCCGACACCAGCTGGGACGCCGAGGACGTCATCATCAAGCGCGTCGCCGCCGCTTTTGAACCGCCGTTCCGGGACATGGTCGAAGTCCGCAATCAGGCCCGGGTGCCGATCTGGTTTCCAGACCACTTTGGCGAGCCCTACGCGCCACTTTCCGGCACCGACGAAGCCCTCGCGCGGTTCGTGGCCCCGGCCTTCGCCGTGGGGGTCCGGCTGGAGCCGGACGACACGATCAGCGTGGCGGCGCCTCTGGGGCTGGACGATGTGTTCGCCCTGACCCTCCGGCCCAATCCGACCCGCGGCGTGGCGAAGGACTGGCCGCGCGTGGTCGAGCGGGCGCGGGCCCGCTGGCCGGAACTCACCGTCATCGAGCCGGAGACCGCCTGATGCGCCAGTGGACCGTCGACGCCTTCGCTTCCGCCCCCTTCCGGGGCAATCCGGCCTGCGTGGTCGAGCCGTTCGACCGCTGGCCCGCCGACGCCTGGATGCAGGCCCTGGCCAGGGAGAACAACCAGGCCGAGACCGCCTTCCTGCTGCGCACGAACGACCCCGCCCGCTTCGGCCTGCGCTGGTTCACCCCGGGGCGAGAGGTCGACCTGTGCGGCCACGCCACCCTCGCTTCGGCCCATGTGCTGATGACCGAGCTGGGCGTCGACGCGGCGGCCCTGACCTTCGACAGCCGCTCGGGCCCGCTGATCGTGCGTCGCGCCGCTGTCGGCTACGAGATGGACTTCCCGGCCGATCCGCCGCGCCGCACCGGTCCGGTCGCCGGCCTCGCCGAGGCGCTGGGCGTCGAACCGGTCGAGGTCTGGGCCGGCCGCTATCTGGTCGCCGTCCTCGCCGACGCGGAGACGGTGCGGTCGCTCCGTCCCGACATACCGGCGCTGGCGGGTCTGCAGGGCGAGGCGGGCGAGGCCGGCGAGGTCATCGTCTGCGCCGCCGCCGACCCGGGCGACGACGTCGACGTGGTCGACCGCTTCTTCGCCCCCGGCTGCGGCGTCGACGAGGATCCCGCAACCGGCTCGGCCCACTGCATCCTCGGCCCGCTCTACGCCGACCGGCTCGGGCGTCCGGCGGTGCGTTTTCGCCAGATATTCCCCGGCCGCGGCGGCGACATCGCCACCGAACTGCGCGGCGACCGCGTCCTGCTGCGCGGCCGGGCCGTCACCGTCATCGAGAGCCGGCTGCGCCTCGACCCATAGGAAAGGGGCGCCGCCCTTGCGGACGACGCCCCTCGGACCTTCCGGGGAGGAAAGGTCGGGCCGTCACCAGCGACGATTGTCGCGGTCGCGGCGCTCGATGCGGACCTGCACGGCCAGGCGGTCGTAGCGGCGGTCCAGATCGTTGCGCTCCCAGCGGGTCAGGCCGCCGCGCATGTAGTTGCGCTCCAGCCGGACCAGGCTGTTCAGCTGGACCTGAAGCCGGCTCGCCTCGCGGCGGCTCAGCTGGCCGTTGCGAATGCCGACGTCGATGCGGCGGTCGAGCTGGTATTTGCGCTGGGCGATCGACTGCCAGCGGCCGTAGGTCTCGTAACGGTCGCCCCGATCGTGCCGGTCGCGGTCATAGCGGTCCCGGTCGTTCCGCTCATAGCGGTCGTACCGGTCATGGCGATCATAGCTCTGGGCGGCGGCCGGAACCGCGACGGACGCCGCGGCGATGGCCAGCACGGGGATGAGGGCTTTCTTCATCATCGTCTTAATCCTTCGCGTTCGACGCAGGCCGGGCTGGCTGCGTTGACGCCACAGGACGCCTTTCCGTCTGAGCCGTGTCTGAACGGGTTGTGTCAGCTTGCGTTCATGTCGATGACGACGCATCCATGCGCCTCGCGCGTGAACGGATCATTCGGGGTCGGCGGGGCGCGGAAACGGTGAAACATGTCTACACTCGCCGTTCAGCCGTCGTTCAGAGCCTGGGGCCTAGACCGTCGCTCATGACCCGGATGCCCGTCTACATCCTCGCCGCCCTGCTCGCCGCCGCGCCCCTGTCCGCTGCGGCGCAGGATCGTGGCGACCGCGCCGAGGCGCGGCAGGAGCGTCGCGCCGCCGCCGGTGGCGGAGGCGGCGGTTCGCAGGACCGCGGCTCCCGCCCCGAGCGCGACGACCGCGGCCAGTCCGGCGGGCAGCGCGAGCGGCCTTCCCGCGAACAGGCGGAGCCGCCGCGCGTCAGCATGGGGGCCGCCGTCCAGCGGGCATCCTCCGGACGTCCGGGGCGTTTCCTCGGCGCCAGCAATCGCGGCGACACCATCGTGGTTCGCTGGGAGTACCCCGGCGGCCGGGTCGCTGACATCATGGTGGACGGCCGCACCGGCCGGGTGATCGGAGAACGCTGAATGCGCGTGCTGCTTGTCGAGGACGACGCCGACCTGTCGCGCCAGCTCAAGGGCGCGCTGTCCGACGCCGGCTACGCCGTGGACCACGCCGCCGATGGCGAGGAGGCCCATTTCCTCGGCGACACCGAGCCCTACGATGTGATCGTGCTCGATCTCGGCCTGCCCAAGATCGACGGCGTTTCGGTGCTCGAACGCTGGCGGCGCGAGGGCAAGACCGCGCCGGTGCTGATCCTTACGGCCCGGGGCGCCTGGTCGGACAAGGTGTCCGGCTTCGACGCCGGGGCCGACGACTATCTGACCAAGCCGTTCCACACCGAGGAGCTGCTGGCCCGCCTGCGCGCCCTGCTGCGGCGCTCGGCCGGCATCGCCTCCTCGACCCTGTCCTGCGGCGGCCTGCGCCTGGATCCCCGCGCCGCCCGGGCCAGCGTCAACGGCGAGCCTCTGCGCCTGACCTCGCTGGAATACCGCCTGCTGCACTATCTGATGATGCATCAGGGGCGCGTGATCAGCCGTACGGAACTGGTCGAACACCTCTATGACCAGGACTTCGACCGCGATTCCAACACCATCGAGGTCTTCGTCGGCCGTCTGCGCAAGAAGATCGGTCCCGACCGGATCGAGACGGTGCGCGGCCTCGGCTATCGTCTGACGCCCTTGCCCGGGGAGAGCGACGAGACGTGACGGACGGAGCGGGGGGCCCTGTCGACACGACGGCGGCGGAGGAACCGCGCAGCTGGGGTCGCTGGTTCGGCCGCCCCGGCCGTAGCCTGACCCGGCGGCTGATCTGGCTGGCGTCCGCCTGGATCGTACTCGCCCTGTTCCTGGCCGGCTGGGCCCTGACCAACCAGTACCAGGAATCGGCCCTGCGCCGGCTCGGCCACATGCTCTCCGCAACCATCGACGAGGTGGTTCTCGCCACCAACGCCGCCGCGGACGGATCGCTGGCCGTGGACGAAGTCCGGGACGAGCAGACCCTGCGGCCCCTGTCCGGAAAATACTGGGCTGTCGCCGAGCCCGGCCCCGACGGCCGCCTGCGCATCCTCGTGCGTTCCCCGTCGCTGGCGGGCGAGAGCCTGACCATTCCCGGGGAACTCCCCGGTCGACTGGAGGCGGCCCGCGGCGCGACCATCAGCTACAATGATCCCGACGGCCTGCGGCGTGGCGGCGAGGGTCCGCTCGGCGTGCCCCTGCGCGTGGCCGCCAGCATGAAGCAGTTGCCGGGCAGGGACCGGCCGGTGGTCTTCCTGGCCGGTATCGATCGCTCGAACATCGACAGCGATACGCGCCAGTTCGCCACCTTCACCTGGACGGCCCTGCTGATCCTCGGCCTCGGCCTGGTGATCGCGGTCTTCCTGCAGGTGCAGATCGGTCTGCGTCCGCTCTACGCCCTGCGCAATGAGATCGCCGACGTCCGCAAGGGCAGGGCGGCCCGGATCGCCCGCAGCTATCCGCTCGAGATCCAGCCCCTGGCTGAACAGGTCAACCGTCTGCTCGACCACAATCAGGAGACGGTGGAGCGCCAGCGCACCCACGTCGGCAACCTGGCCCATGCCCTCAAGACGCCGCTGTCGGTGATGCTCGCCGAGGCGGGCACGGCCAGGGGCCCGCTGCCTGACATCGTCCGTCGCCAGACCGAGATCATGAAGGCCCAGGTCGACCATCACCTGCGCCGCGCCCGCGCCGCCGCCCGGGCCCAGATGCTCGGCGAGATCACGCCGATCGAACCGGTCCTGGACGAGATGGCGGTGATGCTGGAGCGGGTGTTCGAGGACAAGGGCGTGGTCATCGACTGGCGCGCGCCCGAGGGTCTCGCCTTCCGGGGCGAGCGCCAGGACCTGCAGGAGCTGCTCGGCAATCTGATGGAGAACGCCTGCAAATGGGCGAAGCGCCGGGTGCGCGTGTCGGCCGGCGCGACCGGACTGGGCCAGATGGTCGTCGTCGTCGAGGACGACGGTCCGGGCCTCCCGGAAGACCAGCGCGAGGCGGCCCTGGAGCGCGGTTCGCGCATGGATGAGACCACGCCGGGGTCGGGACTGGGCCTGTCTATCGTGGTTGAGCTGACCCGCGCCTATGGCGGTCGCATCTCGCTGTCGGACAGCGAGCTGGGGGGGCTGAAGGCCGTGCTGGAGCTGCCCGCCGCCGAGGCCTGAAACCGGGCCGGATAGCGGATGTTAACCCTGTCCCGGCCACAATGGGGGCGGCCGGACGCTTGACCGGTCGCAAGGTGTCTGAATGCCCGGGCTGTCCGTCGCCCATCGCGTCGCGCTGGCCGCTCTGATCGAGCAGGCCTCCGACGCCACGCTGACGAAGCTTTCGTCGGCGGCCCTCGCTCTTCCTGGAGCGCGGGCGCTGGAGCTCGCCGACATGCTCGCCGAGGAGGTCCTCGACCGGAAGCGCCGCCGCCGGGTCCTGGCGCCGATACTGCCGATGTTCCGACCTCGCGCCGACGGCGTCGAGGCGATGACCTTTCCGGCGGCCGTGCTCCCACGCCTGTGGAAGGCCGGGGCGACGCGCGAGCCGGCCCTGCTCCCGCGCCTTGACGGGGATGACCCGCGAGCCACGGCTGTCGCGGACCGTATCTGCGTGGCCGCCGCCGCCGCCGTCCGCGACCGCCCCGACCTCATCTGGCCGGCCGATCTCGAGCCGGGCCGCCGCGAAAAAGGTCTGGCCGATCTGGCCGCCTGTCTCGACCTGGCCCATCTGGCCCGGCGCGGCCTGCCCTCGATCGAGATCTGGCTGAAGCGGCCCGACGGCGACCAGATCGCCGAACTGCGCCTGCTCATCAAGGACTGCGCGGAAATCCATCTCGACGGGGCCCAGCGGGTGCTGGAGATGCTCTTCTCGCACCTCGAAGACGCCGTCCTGATCCTGCGCATCATCACGCAAAGCTCCTGCTCGTCCGGGCGCGAGGGCTTCCTCAGCGCCTCGGAGCTGGCCGGCTTCGTCGAGCGGCTGATCGCCGGCGTTGACGCGCGGGTGGCGCGCATCGGGGCGTTCCAGCCAGGTTCGGACCTCGCCAACGTCGATGCGGTCATCGAGGACCTGACCTGGTGCGCCAATGTGCTCAACGAGCTGGACGTCACCCTGACCCTCAATCCGCTCAGCGTCTGGGGCAAGTCGGTGCGCGACGCCCGGGTCAGCATCGCCGCCCGGCTCTCCGCCTTCCTCCGCGCCGCCGACCGGGCCGTGGACCGGGCCCTGCCGCTGGAGCGGGTCCAGATCGCCGGCCGGATGACCCGCAAGGCTCCGCAACTGACCGCCCCGGTTCGGGGCGAAACCGTCCAGGCGGTCCGTCACCTGCTCAAGCTGGTCGGTGCGGTGCGCGGCCCCGCCTCGATCTTCGGCGCCGAGTCCGATCGCAGGAAGCTGGTCGAATCGCTGACCAACCGGTTGACCGACTACGCCGACATGGCCCTGCTGGCCGTCAACGACGGCGAAGCTCCGGATGAACTCAACGCCCTCAGGCTGGTTGAACTCGCCGCCCGCTGTCTCGATCTGATCGACGCGAAGGACGCCGCCCGCACCGTGCGTCGCCGCGCCGCAGTGGCCGGGGCGGGCAAGGGCGGGTCGAGCCCCTCGTCGCGGGCCGCCTGATCGGCTACATCGCCGGGCGATGACGGTGTTCTGGATCATGACGGCGCTGATGGCCGCCCTCGCGGGCCTGCTGGTGCTGGCCGGCGCGCGCCGCGGCGCGGACGTGGGCGAGGTCGTCACACCCGCCGTCGCCTCGGCGGAACTGTCGGAACTGGATCGGCTCAAGGCCCGCGGCCTTCTGGACGAGGCCGGCTGGGCCGCCGCCCGCGCCGAGGCCGGCCGACGCATTCTGTCGGCGGAACGGGACGCGGTCCCGGTCGCCGCCGGTCCGCGCGACCGCTTCTGGGTGCTGGGCGGCGTTGTCGCGACCGTCGCCGGCGCGCTGGGCCTCTATATGCTGGTCGCCGCTCCCGGCCTGCCCGATCAGTCATACGAGCGCCGCGTCGACGAATGGGCGACCCGACTGGACACGCTCCAGCCGTCGCAGATCGCGGCGGTGGTGGCGCGTGAGGTCGAAGCGAACCCCGACGACCACCAGGCCCTGACCATGCTGGGCCTGGCCCGTACCGGGGCGGGCGACCCCATCGGCGCCGTCTCGGCCTTCCGCCGCGCCGCCGCGCTTCAACCCGGCGACGCCGGCGCCTGGGTCCGGTTGGGACAGAGCCTGGTGCGCGTCAACGGCGGGACGGTCAGCGGCGACGCCGAAGCCGCCTTCCGCCGGGCGCTCGAGATCGACCCCGGTCAGGGCAGCGCCCGCTACTTCCTCGGCGACGCGGCCCTCGCCCGCGGCGATGCGGCGACGGCGGGCGAGATGTGGGCGCCCCTGATCGCGGCCATGGACCCGGGCGATCCCGACCGGGCGCAACTGCAGGCCCGACTGGCTGGAGCGGACTCGTGAGCTGGCTGCCGAAATCTCCCAAGGCCCGCCGCCGTCTGTGGGTGGTGGCCGCCGTGGCCCCGGTGCTGGCGCTGGCCGTCGGCCTGTCCCTTTACGCCATGCGCGACAGCGTGACCTTCTTCTTTTCGCCGTCCGAGGCGACGCCGGAAGCCGCCCCCGCGGGCCGCGTCGTGCGTCTGGGCGGCCTCGTCGAGACCGGCAGCATCGTCCGGGACGGCTCGGGTCAGGTCACCTTCGCGGTCACCGATAACGTCGCCACCACCCGGGTGATCTATCAGGGCGACCTGCCCGACCTGTTCGCGGAAGGGGAGGGCGTGGTGGCGCAGGGCGCCTTCCTGCCCGACCGCAGCTTCCGCGCCACCCAGGTGCTGGCCAAGCACGACGAGACCTATATGCCGCGCGAGGTCGCCGACAGCCTCAAGGAGCGAGGTGAATGGCGGCCCTCAACCAGCGAAACGGCCGCTCCGTGATTGTCGAAACGGGCGCCTTCGCCCTCATCCTCGCCTTGGCTCTGGCGGCCCTGCAGACCGGCCTGGCCGTGGCCGGACGCCTGCGCCGAAGCCCGGTGCTGGCCGGCGCCGCCACCGGCGCCGCCATCGGCTCGGCCGTCGCCGTGGCCATCGCCTTCGCTGTTCTTATCCAGGCCTTCGCCGGCTCGGACTTCTCGGTCGCCAACGTCGCCGCCAACAGCCACACCGACAAGCCGATGCTCTACAAGGTGGCCGGCGCCTGGGGCAGCCACGAGGGCTCGCTGGTGCTGTGGTGCCTCGTTCTCACCGGCTTCGGCGCGGTGCTGGCGCGGGCCGGCAACCTGCCGTTCGGACTGAAGACCTCGGCGGTGGCGGCGCAGGGCTTCCTCGGCATGCTCTTCCTCGCCTTCGCCGTCTTCACCTCCAACCCCTTCGCGCGGCTGGACCCGGCCCCGTTCCAGGGCGCCTCGCTGAACCCGCTCTTGCAGGACCCGGCGCTCGCGCTCCATCCGCCCTTCCTCTACGCTGGCTACGTCGGCTTCTCGGTCTGCTTCTCCCTGGCGGTGGCGGCCCTGGTCGAGGGACGCGCCAACTCCGCCTTCTGGCCCGCCTGGGGGCGCTGGGTCAGGCCCTGGGCCCTGGCCAGCTGGGCCTTCCTGACCGTCGGCATCACCCTGGGCTCCTTCTGGGCCTATTATGAGCTGGGCTGGGGCGGCTGGTGGTTCTGGGATCCAGTCGAGAACGCCAGCTTCATGCCGTGGCTGGCGGGCGCGGCCCTGCTGCACTCCGCCGTGGTCACCGAACGGCGCGGGGCGCTGGCCGGGTGGACCACCTTCCTCGCCCTGCTGGCCTTCACCTTCTCCATGCTGGGGGCCTTCCTCGTCCGCTCCGGCGTGCTGACCAGCGTCCACGCCTTCGCCGTCGACCCCGAGCGCGGCCTGATGCTGCTGGCCATCCTCGGCCTGACCGGCGGTCTGGCCTTCGGCCTGTTCGCCCTTCGCGCGCCCCAGCTGAAGGGCGGCGGCCTGTTCGCCCCCATCAGCCGCGAGGGCGCCCTGGTGCTCAACAACCTGTTCCTGACCGCGGCCTGCGCCACCGTCCTGCTCGGCACCCTCTATCCGCTGATCCTCGAGGCGGTGAACGGCTCGACCATCTCGGTGGGGCCGCCCTATTTCGCCCTGACCTTCGTGCCCCTGATGGCCGTGGCCTTCCTGATCCTGCCCGCCGGACCGCTGCTGGCGTGGAAGCGGGGCGACCTGCCCGGCGTGATGCAGCGGCTGGCTGTCGCCGCCGGCCTCGCCGTCCTGCTGGCCCTGATCGGCTTCGCGGTCTTCGAGCCGCGCAAGGCGCTGTCGGCGGCGGGCATCGGCCTCGGCGCCTGGCTGATCCTCGGCGCCCTGTCCGAGACCGCCGAACGCATCCGCCTGTTCCGCGCGCCGGCCGCCGAAAGCCTGCGCCGGGCCCGGGGCCTGCCGCTCGGCGCCTGGGGCACGACCCTGGCCCACGCCGGCCTCGGGGTCTTTGTGCTCGGGGCGGTGGTCGAGACCGGCTACCGCGTCGAGGCGGCCCGCCCGATCGCGATCGGCCAGATCGTCGAGGCCGGGCCGTGGGCCGTGCGGCTCGACGACGTGCGGGTGGTCGAAGGGCCGAACTATCTCGCCGAGCAGGGCCGGTTGACCGTCACCCTGCGCTCCGGCGCCGCGCCGCGCCAGGTCGTCGCCGAACGCCGCTTCTTCCCCGCCGGCGGCCAGACCACCACCGAGGTCGGCCTCGATTTCCGCGGCCTCGACGACGTCTATGTGGTCCTCGGCGAGCGCGGCCGCACCGGGGCCGGCGAACCGGCCTGGAACGTCCGGGTCTGGTGGAATCCGTGGGCGCGGCTGATCTTCCTCGGCCCGGCCCTGATGGCGCTCGGCGGCGTCCTGTCGCTGATGGATCGTCGCCTGCGGCTCGGCGTCGGCCAGAGGAGGGCGGCGGCATGAGACAGATGCTCCTGATCGCGGTCGCCTCTCTCGGCCTGATCGCTGGCCCCGCGGCCACGCAGCAGCCTCCACCCGCGCCGGACCGGCCGCTGCCCGACGCCGCCCAGGAGGCCCGCGCCCGGGCCCTGTTCGACGACATCCGCTGCGTCGTCTGCCAGCACGAGGCGATCGCCGACAGCCCCGCCGTCATCGCCGCCGACATGCGCCAGCTGGTCCGCGAACAGGTCGCCGCCGGCCGAACCGACGCCGAGATCCAGCAGGATCTCGTTCGCCGTTACGGCGACTTCGTGCTGTTCCAGCCGCCCGTCCGGTTCGGCACCTGGCTGCTGTGGTTCGGCCCCGTCGGCCTGATGGCGGCCGTCCTCGCCCTGCTCCTGCTCCGCTCGCGCGGCCGCCGGGTCGAGGCCGCGCCACTGACCGTCGAGGAAGAGGCCCGTCTGGCGGATATCGTGGCGGGGAGCGATCTTCGCCCCGATCCTGACGCAAAGCGGTCTGACGACTAGGGCCCGGACGGACCCATCCTCGCGTCCCGGCGTTGGCTCACGGAGCCAGCGCCCTATATTGACGGAACTGACCGGGCCGCCGCGCCCGACGAAAGGAACGTACGAAACCCGATGATGAAGCGTAAGGAATTCATGCTGGGGGCCACGTTCGGCCTGGTTCTCGCGGCCGGCGCCACGGCCGGCGGCGTCATCGACTGGCCGACCGCCAATGCGGGCCCCGTCGCCGGCAAGTCCGGCCGCCTGACCGCCGACGCCGGCGCCGCCGGCCTGTTCGCCCCCCCGCAAGGCGCCCCGCTCAGCTTCGCCGACATCTTCCAACAGGTCGCCCCGGCGGTGGTGCAGATCGATGTCGAGGCCCCGCTAGAGCGACCCCCCGGCGGCGTCCTCCAGGTTCCGGGCCTACCGTTCGCCATTCCCGTCCCGCAGCCAGAAGAGGGCGAGGAGCCGCTCACTACCCAAGGGGCTGGTTCGGGCTTCTTCATCTCCGGCGAAGGTTACATCGTCACCAACAACCATGTCGTCGAGAACGCGACGGAAATTCGCGTGACCCTGTCGGATGGTCGCGAACTGAAGGCCTCGCTTGTCGGCCGGGACGTCGACACCGACCTCGCCGTCATCAAGGTCGAGGGCTCGGACTTCCCGTTCGTCTCGTTCGAGGAGCAGGCGCAGCCTCGCGTCGGCGACTGGGTCATTGCCGTCGGCAAC
>JBGTSL010000005.1:0-15261 GCA_041940325.1 Brevundimonas sp. | reverse complement strand
GCCCTTGCCTTCGTCGCCCCACTGGGCGCCGACCACCGCGACGTTCGCCAAGACGTTTCTCCGCTACCGGGACTTCGGAATGCGGGCGCAGCCTATAGCGGGGGAATCGACCGGTGTCGTCCCGGGGAGGCGCATTAATCCGCCATCGCCGTCTCGAAGGCCCAGTCCAGCCAGGGCGTCAGCGCCTCGACATCCGCCGTCTCGACAGTGCAGCCACACCAGATCCGCAGGCCCGCGGGGGCGTTGCGGTGACTTTCGATGTCGAACGCCGCGCCTTCGTCCTCGACCAGCGCCTTCATCCGCCTGACGAGCGCCTGACGGGTCGCCTCGTCCAGGGCCGTCACCCGCGGATCGACGAACTTCAGGCACACCGAAGTCGTCGATCGGATCGCCGGGTCCACGGCGAGATGGTCGATCCAGTCCGTACGCTGCACCCATTCGTCCAGCACCGCTGCATTGGCCTCGGTGCGGGCGATCAGCGCCGGCAGGCCGCCGATCGCGAGTCCCCATTCGACGCCATCGATCCAGTCCTCGATGGTCCAGACCGAGAAGGTGTTGATCATCGATCCCGAGGCCAGAGCCTCATCAAAGCCCTCGCTGTTTCTCAATCGCAGGACCTTGGGGACGGGACGGGGCGGAATGTACCGGTTCAGCCGGTCAATCGCCCGGGGCGACAGCGCCGCGACGCCGAGACCCGCCTCCCCTCCGAGCGCCTTCTGGAAACTGAAGGTCACCACATCGAGCCGCTCCCATGGCAGCGGCATGGCGAAGGCGGCCGAGGTCGCGTCGCAGATCACCAGCCCCTCGCGATCGGCGGCGATCCAGTCCCCCGCCGGAGCCCGGACCCCGGAAGTGGTGCCGTTCCAGGGGAAGACGAGGTCCTTCGCCGGATCGACCCGGGAAACATCAGGAAACCCGCCCCACGGCGCGGTGAGGATCTCGGGATCCAGCTTCAGGTGGTCGCGGATATCTGTCGCCCAGACCTGGCCGAAGTTCTCGAAAGCCAGAACCTGCACGGGCCTTTCGCCCAGCATGGACCACAGCGCGGCCTCGACGGCGCCGGTGTCGGACCCGGGCACATAGACCAGGCGCCAGTCAGCCGGAACCTGCAGCAGGTCCCGGGTCAGCCGGAGGCCATGCGCGAAGCGTTCCACCACCTCGGGCGCCCGGATGCCTCTTCCGAGAAGGTCATGCGGTATGGCCTGGCTGGACCAGTCGGGCCTTTTCGCTGTTGGACCGGATGAGAACCACGGCCGCTGGGGCTTGAGATTGGGCTTTCCGGCCATCAGTCGCGCCACGGACGGTAGGCGCCCTTGTCCCGCATCTCCTGGGCCAGCTTCTTCAGGCCCTCATCGGGGCTGTCCGGCAAGACGATCATCAGCTTGGCCAGGAGATCGCCGCGCTTGCCGCCGACAAAGGCGCCCCGGCCTTTCAGGCGCAGCACCTTGCCGGAGTTCGAGCCCGGCGGGATGGTCATGTTGACGGTTCCCTCGGGTGTCCGCACGGGCACCTTGCCGCCGAGGACGGCGTCGGGCAGCGACACCGGGAGATCCATCGCCAGATCGGATCCGTCGCGCTGAAATACCGGATGGGCGGCGAGTTTCAGGGTGATCAGGGCGTCTCCGGCCTCGCTGCGACCCGACGCGCCCGGCGCGCCCTGTCCCCGCAGTCGAATGACCTGACCGTCGGCCGCCCCCTTCGGAATTGTCACATCCAGGGTCCGCCCATCCGAGAACTGGATCCGGCGCGTCACCCCGGAAATCGAGTCCTCGAGGCTGATCTCAAGCGTCGCCTTGACGTCGGCCCCGCGCGCCGAGAAGCCGCCGCGTTGTCCGCCCGAGCGGGCGCCGCCGCCGAACATGCCGCCGAACAGCTCGTCCAGATCGATGTTCTCGAAGCCGCCGCGCTGGGCGCCGCCCTGACCGAACGGACTTCCACCCGGACCGCCTCTGGCGCCGCCGCCGAAGCCCCGGAACTGTTCGCGACCGTCGGCGTCTATTTCGCCGCGATCGAATTTAGCCCGCTTCTCGGCGTCGCCGAGTAGATCGAACGCCGCCGTCACCCGCTTGAAGCGTTCGTCCGCCTCGCGGTTGCCGGGATTCTTGTCGGGGTGCAGTTCCTTGGCGAGCTTGCGGAACGCCTTCTTGATCTCGTCCGCGCTCGCGCCCCTCGAAACGCCCAGTTCCTTGTAGGGATCACCCGCCACGTTCGAGATCGCTCCTGCCGCATCAAGTCTGATCCGTCAGTTAGGGCATTCGAACCACAGCGCAAAGGCGCAAGGCCCCAAATCTGCGGCCTCGCGACGATCAGGTCAGCCTGGCGCGTGCCTCAGGACCCCAGCCGTAGCCGTCGCCCCGGTGCGCGACCGTCCATTCGCCGTCGCCAAAGCCGCCCGGGAAGTCGACGGCCGCTTCAGGACCGGGATAGATCGCGGCCGCCGAGTCGGTTTCAAACGAGCGGATCGCGGCGCCCGCCTTGAAGATCGTGACGCGATAGCTCGGCGGATCCGCAAGGGGAGGCTCGCCGTCCCACCGGTCGCCCCCCGTCCGCGACCGCGGCAGCCAGGTCAGCTCGAAACCGCCATCGGCGCCTGCGGCGGCGCGAAGGTGGGCCGGACTCCACGGCCGCTCATACAGGCCCGTCGGTGCGAACGCGTCCTCGCTCGACCCCGCGCCGCCCGGCGGCGCCCCGGCCGGGGCGACGCGCCAGAGCAACGGCAACCCTCGTTCGGCCGGCGGCGAGGCCGCGCGCTGAAGTCCAAATCCCAGGAACACCACGATGGCGCCGTCCGCGGCCCCGGCCGCCATGGCGTCGTCCGTGCCCTGCTGGCCACGCAGCAATCCGCCCAGCCGCCAGGAATCGCCGCCAATGAGCTGGGCGGTCCGGAACTGGATGATTTCCCATCCGGTGTCCGTTTCGACCGCCACGGCGTTCCCGCCCGCCAACACCGCGGACTCAGGCAGACTCTCGGGGGCCCGGCCTTCGATCCGGACCTCCAGCGTATTGACCATGTCCCAACGGTGGCGCGCGCCGCGGGAAAGCCCGCCGACCAGCTGTCCCACGACCGCCGGTTCCGGAACCTCGCCGCGCAATGTCAGACTGGACGGATCAGCGCCGGCGAAGATCCGCATCGGTCGCCAAGGGTCGACCGCGACGACAGCGACCGGCCTCGCATCGCCATCTTCATCCATCAGCGGCGGCAGATCGATCATGCGAAAGAACGGCGCGCCCGCTGCGGCCGGCCCGTCGGGCGCGGACGGAACGCTCTGGTTCTCTCCGATGCGGACCCTCGAAACGGGTTCGAGCATAACCGACGGGATTTCGTCCATGTCGACCCTCAGGACCCGCCAGTCCCGCTCGTCGTCGGCCACGCGGACCGTGTCTCCCGGCTCCAGCTTCAGCGCTTCCATCGGCCCCGGCAGGACCGTCAACCGATCTCGCCGTCCCGTTTCAAGGGCCCGCGTCGCCGCCGCCTGTGCGAGGGATCGCGAACAGACCGCGGGCAGATCCAGGTCCAGCCCCCCGCCCTCGCCGCCTGTCCGGATCACCACTGAGCCGGTTTGATAATCGGCGTCGCCGTCAATGAAGCGAACCCGGGCGGCGCCGGGCACTGCTTCGAGCATCCGGTCGGTGCGGAAGCCCTCTCCTTCCGGAGGAAGGGCCAGAGCGTCCGCCGCAATCGCCATTGTCGGCGGCTCGGCTCCGACAAGGGCGACACGGCCGGCGCGCTCGGCCGCGACCATTCCGAGCGCGCCAAGCAGGGGCTCCAGTGAATCCCGGACCCGCATGGGTCGGTCGATGACATATCCATCCACCTCGCCGTCGCAATCCCCGATGTCGAAGTCCGCTTCGGCGAGGCCGGCCCGCATGAGAATCTCCGCCAACAGATTGCGGGTCCCGCCGCCCAGTCGGCCATTCAGCCAGTGTCCGGTCCGCCATGCGCCGGCGTCGGCCCAGATTTCCGAACGGGCCGGAAAGGCCGGCCACGGACGGGCATCCCAGCACCACGCATCCGCAGCCTCCAGCATCGGGCCGCCGTACAGCGCCGAGAGCGGATTGTTCGCCGGCTCCGAGAAATGCGCCAGTACGGCTTCCAGCGCCCGCCGCTGCATCCGGTCGTCACGGGCGCCGGTCGAAAAAGGCGGCAGGCTTCCCTCCGAACTCTTCGCGTCCGGGAACAGGTTGGGCGAATTGGCGCCGCGATCCACGGCGGGGCAGCCGAACTCCGTCAGCCGGATGGGCTTCATTTCCGGCAGCCAAGCCGAAGGCGTGGCGCTCCGAACGCCGCCGGGGCGATCGTGGTGCGCCTGCGACCACCACCCGGCCAGGTCCTTGACCCGAAACACCCAGGCCTCGCCGTGGGCGATGTCCACGATCGGAGTCCGGACCTGCGCGGCGCGATCTGCCGCCGAGGCGTAGTACCAGTCGAACCCCTCGCCGCCAGCGACCTGGGCCGCCAGGCCGTTCGGGTCGTCCGGCCCGCCGAACAGGCCGCCGTCGACACCACCGTCGCCGGCCCGCCAGTCAGCCAACGGGGGATACCAGTCGATCCCGACGTAATCGATGTTCGCATCGGCCCACAGCGGGTCGAGGTGGAAGACCACCTCGGCGCCCGCCCGCCATCCGGAATATTCGGACCAGTCCGCGGCGTAGGAGAGTTTGACGCCGGATCCAACCATGGACCGGCACTCCGCCGCCAGGGTGCGGAACGCCTCGACCGCCGGAAACCCGCCGGCGGCGTCGCGCGTCCAGGTCAGACCTCGCATTTCCGATCCGATCAGAAGGCCGTCGGCCCCGCATTCCGCGGCCAGCGTCGCATAGTGCAGGGCCAGCCGCCGGAGGCCCCAACCACCCACCTCGCCGAAGGCGCCCGCGACGTCGGCCGCCGCCGTCGACGTTTCCCCGGTCAGGCGGCCTCGCCACGGATAGGCGGCCTGCTCAGCGCCGCCGTGCGGGTCCGGCAGGCCGTTGCCGGGCGGTATGTCCATGAACACGAAGGGGTAGAGGGTCACCTCCAGGCCCCGCGCCTTCAATTCCGCGATTGCCTGTCGCACGCTCTCGTCCGATGGCGTTCCTCCGTACGCCGGAGCGCCATCGCTCTGCGAAATCAGGGGCGCATCATCACGCGAAAGCCCGGCGACCGACCAGTTCGCCGGCTCCGTCGGCTTGTCCCGCCGTTCCACGCCGGGCCGGATACGGCAATGGCCGGCCCGCAGGTCGTCGCCAAACCAACCGACAACCAGACTGACCCGCTTCAAATTGGGCAGCTGGGTTTGCAGCTGGTCGAGCGAGATGGTTAGGTCGGTCCGTACGTCGCCCACGTGCGCGTTCTCGGGGGTTGTCCGGGTCAGGCCGTCCCGGCGCATAATGGCCTCGGTCGCCAGCACGAACTCTCCCGCGCCCGGGATCAGGCACACCCCTTCCAGCCTGTCTTCGAGGGTCGGTTCAGCGCCGAGCGGCCTGCGGAATATTTCGAAAGCCAGCTGTGGCGGGCGGTTGCCGTAGGGGCCGAGCGGCAGATCCTCGAACACGACATAGGCTGTGCCGCGGTAGGCCGGAGCCTCCCCCTCCACCGCCTCGATCAGGGGGTCCGGCATCTGGGTGTCGGCACCGTGATGCACCCGCATCGTGACGCCGCCCGGATCCATCGACTGCCCGTCGGCCCAGATGCGGCCGATGCCGTCGATCGGGCCCCCGCACAGCGCCACGGCGAAGCTAAGCGAATAGTCGTGCTCCACCACCCGCGGCCCGCCCTTCCCGGCTGAGGACGTCTTTCGCCCTTCCCGGAACCGGGCCGCCCAGATCACATGCCCGGCGACCCGGGCCCGCCCGAAAACGCACGCCATCGGAGCCCCTTCGGCGGCGCCCTGGAGCGCAAGCGTGTTCAGACGTGGACCTCTCTGGCGCGGGCCCTCAAGGCCCGCCACGAGACTTTGGTCGATCATGGCGCCGAGCGTCGATCCGATGAGACCGCCCACCCCGCCGCCGACGGCCTGACCGATACCACCCAGTACAACCTGCGCCATCAGCCGGCCTCCCCTCCAAACGGGGCCACGGGCCAGGCGAACGCCGCCACCAGCCGCCGCCGCCACCACGCGCCCAACCAGCTCTCGACGACGGCTCGTCCCCAGTAGGCGTGAATCATGCGCGGCTCTTCGCCTCCGCCCAGAGACCCGGCGCTGAGGATGGCGCAGTGTTTCGCCGGAGAACCCGGGCCCATGCGGAACAGCAGCACGTCGCCGGCGCGCGCCGCCTCGAGCGGAATTTCGCGCAGCCACCGCCGGGCCGCGGCCAGCAGCGTCTCGTCGCCTCCGACCTCGGCCCAGTCCGGCCGATAGGGTGGCGCCCGCTCGGGCTCGCGGCCGAACAGTTCGCGCCAGACGCCGCGCAACAGTCCGAGACAGTCGGCGCCCTCGCCGCGGACGCTGGCCTGGTGTTGGTACGGCGTCCCCAGCCAGGCGCGGGCGATCGTCACGATCCGATCCGTCATCGGCGGCTCCCGCCGTCATTGCGCCCACCCTGCACCGGGACGGCGGTCAGGAAGTCGTCGCCCGGTATGTCCGGGAAACCCTGGAAGTTGACGCCGTTGCCGAAGGTCCCGCGACAGGTGGCCCAGCGCTTGTCGCAGGTTGCGCCGGGAAAGCTCTCCACGTCGACCGTGCAACGAGCGTCGCCCAGTTGGGCGTCACAGTCGCGGCCGTAGGTCCGACCCGCCACGCGATCCAGCGCCGCCAGCGGTCCCTCCAGTTCGCCGAAGAATCTCTCGCCCTCCCGGCGGATCCGGACCAGCCGCGCGACCCACAGGCGCACCTTTTGGTCAGGATGGCGCCAGTCGACCCGCCAAAGCGAAACCCGGGCGTGATCAAGGAGGCCCGCCTCTACGTCAGCCTCCGCGATTCCTTCATCCTCGAGAACGCCGGTGACGACCGCGGTCCCCGGGGCCATGCCAACACCACTCTCCGCCGCGCCGCGGGTCCATCCACTTGAGGCCCGGCACAGGACGCCGGCCGCCTCCAGGTCCCGATCATGGTCAGTGAAGCCCGCCACCACGCCGTCGGTCCTTTCCAGCACCCAGACATGGCATAGCGTCGCGGCGCCGCTCTCGATCGACGCCGCCATCGCTTCCGGTATCTGGCGCATCTCAGACCCTCACCTCGATCAGCGGGATGGCGGCCATCCGCCCGGCGGCGAAGCTCTCGAGCATCACGTCGATCCGGTCGGCGTCGAAGCGGACCGGTACGTCGAACTCGAACCCGGCCGTGACCACCGCGCCGGCGCTGGGGGGACTGTCGAAGGTCACCGTCCCGGTCGTCGGATCGATTTCGATGGCCGCCGCATCCGCCTCCACGCCGTCGACGCCGACCCTCACCGTCCCGGCGACCGGTTTGGATATCAGACGCTCGAGGGCGTCCTCGTCGCCACCGTACCGCTTGACCAGCCTGAAGCTGGTCCGAACGCCGTCGCCGACGCCCAGACCCTGATCATGTGGACTGATCGAGCCGCTCGGAACGCAGGACCTGGAGTCGGCGAAATCCCGGAACCGGAAGCCGTAAAGGCGCCCGCGTCGAGCTTCGAAGAAGGCCGTCAGCGCGGCCATGTCGTCCAGAGCCCGCAGATTCGCGCCGATCAGATAGCGGCGGCGGCCCTGCGCCCAGGGCGTCGAACGGCGCTCGAAGCCCGAGCCGAGCGTCACGATCTCGGTGCGCCGTTCGACCCCGCCCGTCGATCCGAACGCCAGGCGCGCAGGCAGCCTCACCTCGTGAAAGGCCATGAATTCGTCTCCGATAGTCGAGAAATGGCTCCGGCGGTCCGCCTACAGCCGGCGGGCGCCGAGCGAGACGGCCCGCGCCAGCGCCTGGGCGATTTGCGACTCGGATCTCAGCAGGGCGTCGGCCCCGCCATCGACCCGAACATTGACGATCACGCCCTGGTTCGCCGCCGGTTCGACCACCCCGGAGGCGGCCGGTCGGAACAGTTCGGGGCCGCGTTCGCCGACGAGGTAGGCCCCTCCCCCAATGACCGGCCCGCCGTCTGCGCGGGCGCCCGAGAACATCGACCCAGCGGCTCGCACAATAGCATCGGAGAGTCCGCCCCCACGGCCGCGCGCCGCCGCTGCGTTGATCGCAGCCAGCACCGCGCTGGCGAGTTCGGCCAGCGAGATCTCCCCGTCCGCCGCCGCCCGCGCCAGTGATCGCGCCAGGCCGGCGCCGGCCCGGTCGAACGCCGCCTCGATCGAGGCCGCCGCCCTCTCCGCCGGCTCCTTCAGTCCTTCCAGGGATGCCACCGCCTCGGCCGCCCGGCGCGGCACGGATTCGATGCCGCCCCGTTCCAGATCGTCAGTCATCCGGCCACGCCTCCGACAATTGTTCGAACTCGCGCCGCGCGAGAGGCAGGCCCGCTGCCGGAGTTTCCGTCAGCAGTCGCCATTCCTTCAGCGACAGCCGCCAGAAATCCACCGGCCTCACGCCGCCGCGGGCGGCGATGCGCAGCATCGAGCCCCAAGGCGTCTTCACGTCGCTGCGGCGAAGGCCTTGGCCACCGCCTCCGCCGCTTCGCGCGGATCGACGGCCGCTTCCCCGATTCCGTTGGCCAGGCCGTGTTCGCCGCCGCCCCTCAGCAGCGCCGCCAGAACCACCGCGATGTCTCCGGCCGACAAGGCCCGCATCCGCTCCGCCAGGCCTGACAGACCGTCACAACCCAACGCCGTCTCGATCTCGGCCAGCGCCCCCAGAGTCAGGCAGAGGCGCCGCTCGGCACCGGCCAATGTCGCGACGACTTCACCCCTTGCGCCGTTGGCTTCCATCAGGCCGCCCCGAACGTCACTTCGCCGGCGCTGGCCAGGCTGATGGCGAAGGTCGCCTCGCCCTCGTGTTCGCCGGCGTATTCCAGCGCGGCCACGAGGAACGGCCCCTCCAGCGTGCCGAAGTCCGGGACGATCAACCGCCAGACGCGCGCCGCCTGATCGAAGAACGCCTCGCGTATCAGGGCGTCCGACGCCGCGTCCCGAAAGATGCCCTGCCCGGCGACCGCCGCCGACTTCACCCCGGCGCCCCCCAGCAGCTCCCGCCACCGGCTGGCGCTGTCGCCATCGGTCGCGTCGACCGTCCGCGCATTCAGTGAAATCGTCCGGGCTCTCAGTCCGGCGACGGTCGTGAACACGCCCGGCGCGCTCTCGACCTTCAACAGAATGTCCTTGCCGCGTTGGGCCGCCATGTCAGTCCTCCTCCGTGACGGCGCGCACCCGCAGCACCGCAAATGTTCTGAGCCTGTCAGGGGCCGGGTAGACGTCCGCGAATGTCAGCCTCAGGCTCACTGTCCGGATCCCGTCAGCCGCCGGCGTCGCGTCGGCGAGGCTGAGCCGCACAGCCGCCAGTACGGCCTTGGCCTCTTCGGTCCCCCGGAATCGGGAAACCACCGTCAGTGTCAGGGCGTGCTCGACGCCGCCGCCGTCGGCCGCCAACGGGCGGGTCTCGGAGCGCCCGATCAGCAGGTAAGGCAAAGCCGGTCTGGCCGGCGGAGCATCCCAGATGCGGCACGGTTCGCCCAACAGGGCGCGCAGGCCCGCGTCCCCGGACAGGTGGGCTATCAGCCCCTTCTGCAGGGCCAGTTCATGGCTCACGACCTTCGCTCCAGATTCAGGATGGCCTGGCCGCCCACGGTCTCGACCGAGCGGATGCGCCAGTCGTCGCCGCCGAACCGCAGCACCCGTTCCGCAGTCAGCCGGGCGTCGGCCCGCGCCTCGGCGGTCATCACCTCGATGACGCGCGCGCCGCCCGCTTCGCTCTTCTCCCGTCGCCGTCGCGGCCCGAGCTTCAGCCAGGCCGATCCGACCGGCTCCCAGCTCACCGCCCGGCCACCGTAGGGCGTCTCGCCCTCAAGGCCTTCGAGCAGCTCGGCCAGCACCCTCACAGCCGCACCGCGCGATAGGGCGCGATCCACGCCTCGACCGGCTGGAGGCTCATTTCGCGGTCGCCCCTTTCAAAGGCGCGCAGCACGAGCATCAGAACCGCCAGCCGCAGAGGCGCCGGCGAAGCCATATCCAGGCTCAGCCCGGTGTCGCCCTCGACCCTCGCCTGAGCGGCGTCGATCAGGGTCTGGATCAGCCCGTCCTCCGCCTCATGCTCGACGCGCAGGAACAGCTTGGCCTCGGTAAGACTCACCGGTGCGGTCATGGGAAACCTCATTTTGTCTGGACGAGGAGGCGGCAGGAGTCAGGCGGCGGGCAGTCGTTGCGGGCGCAATCACGCCCCACACTCGCCTCTCTCCTGACCCCTGCCGCCTGCTGCCTCGCGAGCGTCAGCTCGCCGCGAACTTCATCACCTTGATGGCGTCGAAGTTCTGGACACCGCCCCCGACCCGCTTGGTCGTGTAGAACAGCACATAGGGCTTGGCGGAATAGGGATCCCGCAGCACCCGCACCCCGGCCCGGTCGACGATCAGATAGCCGCGCTGAAAATCGCCGAAGGCGATTGCCGCCGAGTCGGCCGCAACATCCGGCATGGTCTCGATCTCGGTCACCGGATAGCCCAGCAGGCTGGCGGTCTCTCCTGGCCGTTGCGCCGGCTGCCAGATGTAGCCCCCGTCGCTGTCCTTGAATTTGCGCACCGCCGAGACCGTCTTGCGGTTCATCACGAAACGGCCGTTCGGCCGATATCGGGCCTTGGGCGCATAGACCAGGTCGATCAGCCGGTCGGTCGGGCTGGACGGCGCGAAGGCCCCCGCGGCGCCCGAGGCGACGTAGCCGATCTCGCCCCACGCGTGGTCCGCCTCGGCCACGATGTCGTAGCTCAGGAAGCCCCTGGGCTTGTTGACGCCGTCGCCGGTCACGAAGGCGCTCGTCTCCTGCGCCGCGAAGGCGTCCTCGACCTCCGAGGCCAGCCATTCGTCCAGATCGATCAGGGCGTCGTCCAGCAGGCTCTGGGTCGCCGCCGGGCTGGCGTACAGATCCGCCGACGGGAACTCCAGCAGCGCCAGGGTCGCCGGATCGGTCTCCGGCCGCGCCGCCGTCTCGGCCACCCAGCCGGCGGCCAGGCCCGCCGTCGAAACCGGCTTGCGGAACACGCCGGCTCCGACCGTGCGAACGCTTGCGATCTCGCGCATCGGCGACCCCGCCATCAGCCGCCGCTCGATGGCCCGCTCGGTCTGCTCCGGCACGACATATCCGGCCGAGTTCGACGCCGTCGACAGCCCCGCCTTCAGCTCCAGCCCGAAGGACCGCCCCGTCTTCAGATAGCCGTCGAACGCCGCCTTCTCCTCCCCGTGAAACGGCGAGGGCGACCGCGAAGCGGTGGACGGGCCGACAGCCTCGCCACTGATCCCCGGCCTTCGTCCCTCGCTGACCACCCGGTCCAGCCGCGCCTGGGCGCTGCTCACCGCCTGGTCGATCCGCGCGACCTTCTCCTCCAGCAGCGCATCGGCCGAAGCCTTGCGCTCGATTTCGTCCAGCCGGGCGTCATTGGCTCCCTTGAACGCCTCGAACGCCGCCATCATCTCGTGCATGGCGGCGCGCGCCTCGGGGGTGCCCGAGGCCGTCTTGGTCTCTTTCATGATGTCTCCGGTTTTCAGGAACCGCAGGTTGCGGTTAGGGTCCGGGCGTGGGGAATCTCGCCCGAAAATTGATCGACGCCGGCCAGCATTCGCTGCTGGGCTCACTGCTTGTTCAGCTGCTCTGGCCGTGCGCCTGGCTCTTCTGGTTCGTTCTGGACGAATTGGCCCCTGAGGGGACTGACCCTCGTGTGGTCCTGATGGCTCTGGCCATCCTTCCTGCCGGCGTTTTCCTGTTCTGGCTGATCGGGGCCTTGGCCAACCGACGGTCGCCCGGGGGGGCGCTGGAGAGGCTTCATGTCGATCACGCCAATGGCTTCGAAGCGTGGCAGGAGCCGCCCGAGGGCGGCCTCCGTCCCCCCCGCGTCATGAGTTCGATCGTCACGGCTCTCGGAGCATCCCCGGATCGGAAGGGGTCGTTGGCCGAGTTCCTGCTGGCGATGACCTTGCTGGGCCTCGCCTTTGCCCTGGCCGCGATCGGCCCGGATTTCTGGGCGAGGATTCACCCCGATCTCGGCAGCTCCTCACTGCGCCGGATACTGGCTCTCTCGTGCGCGGCCCTGTTGACGCTGCTGACCGTTCGCACATGGGCCACCAATCAACGCAGGCTTCTGTCCCGCTAGGAGGGCTCAGGGCCCGCCTGTGACGGGTCTCAGCGAGAACCGCGCACCGGGCAGCATGGGAAACGTCACCAGCGACACCTCCCAAAGCTCGACCTCGACCAGCACCCTCAGTCGGCCCTCGCGTCGAGCCCTCTGGCTGCGAAACCCGATCGACAGCCCGTCCAGCGCCCCGGCGCGGGCCAGGGCCCGGGCGAACCGCGCTTCCGCGGACCAGTTCATGATCCGCCCGCGGACCCACAGCCCGCGGTCGTCCTCGCGCATCTCCTCCCACACGCCGACGGGCGCCCGGCCTTCGTGCTGGTGCAGCATCCGCACTCCGCCGGCGCCGCCCACGGCCAGACTCCGGTCAAAGGCGCCGCGCGCGACCACGTCCCTGTTCAGGTCCGCCACGCCCCACAGGGAGGCGTAGCCTTCGATCACCAGTCCGCCCTCCCGGACGCGGGCCTGGTCCGCCGCCTCGACGGTCGTTGCAGGCGTCGTCACCGTCCCCGCTCCAGCCGCAACTCGATCCGCTCGACCGCCGCCCGGGTGGCCTTGCCCTGCTCCTCCAGCCGCGCCAGCCGCTCCGCCACCTGCCTATGCTCGCCGACCTTGTCTTCCAGAACCGATATCCGCGCCGCCGCGCCGCCCGCCCAGACGAGCGCCCCCGCGGTCTGCAGGGCCAGCGCCGCGGTCACCGCCACCGGAACCTTCCGCATCATCTCCATCACGCACCCACTCCCGCCATGCGTCGCCGTTCTTCGTCCGTCAGGAAACTGGCCGCCTCCAGCCGCGCCCACAGGGCGTCCCGTTCCGGCTGCAGCGCCGGCACAGCGTCCAGGTCGGCCTCGATCCGCGCCCCCGGGAACCGGCTGCCCAGCCAGGTCGTCAGCGCCGCCGCCGTCTTGCGCACCAGCGGCGCCACCGTCCCGCGCCAAAAGGCAGCGTTGGCTTCCCGATAGTTCGAATAGGTCGCGTCGCCGGGTATCCCCAGCAGTTGCGGGGCCACGCCGAACGCCAGGGCGATCTCCCGGGCGGCGGCGTGCTTGCCGGCGATGAAGTCCATGTCCGCCGGCGTCCAGCTCATCGGCTTCCAGTCCAGTCCGCCCTCCAGGATCATGGGCCGACCGGCGTTCATCGAGCCGCCGTGGGCGTCCTCGATCTGCGCACGGAGCGCCTCGAACTGCTCGGCGGTCAGCCGCTCCCCGTCCTGCACCCCATAGACCAGCGCCCCGCTCGGACGCGCCGAGTTATCCAGCAGCGCCTTGTTCCAGCCGCTCGAGGCGTTGTGCACGTCGATGGCCGAGGCTGCGGCCTCCAGCGGCGAGAAGCCGTAGTGGTCGTCGGTCGGATGGAACAGCTTCAGCTGCATCACCGGCATCCAGCCGTCTGGCTGGCGGCCAATGCGCAGCGAGCGGCCGTCGACCGAATACTCATAGGCCTCGGGCCAGCCCGCCCGGCCCGGAACCACCTTCACCCGGTCCGGACGCAGCGTCCACAGCTCCACCGGCGCTTCGTCGCCGACCGCCTCCGCATAGGCGTTCCCGGCTGTCTGCAGACCACCGTACAAGCCTTCCAGCCATTCCGTCCCCGACTGCTCGGGGTTCGGCTGAGCCAGCAGCACGGCCAGCGGATGATCGTCCCGGCGCACTCCATTGACGAACACGGACAGAGGCGTCGACGCCGCCGACTCGGCGACCATCCGGACACATCGGTAGGCGACGGCGTTGCGGCCGAACCCTTCCGTTGCCAGGTTGGCGTAGTCCCGCGGCGTCCATCGCGGACGCCCTGCATTGGTCAGGGCGATTAACGGCCCGGTCCGGCTGTCCTTGATCTCGGGCGCGACAATGACCCGTCGTCCCCCGAAGGGTCGCCGCCAGTTCAGCATGATGATCTCCAGAGAAGGCCGGGTCGTCGCCGGTCAGACCGGGCCCGGGAGACGCCCGCTCCCGGGCGCTCACCTGGCTTTCCGACGTGCCAACATCATACCCCGGCAGCGTTATCCGGATGGAAGATAGGTTTTAGAATCCGCCAGGTCCCTGATTTGGCGATACTTCGTCCCGACAACCCGACTATAATTTCGGGAAATGCCAGCACAGCGTCACGCTGCACCGCTTCGGTCGCGCCCTCAGCCCTCGCCGCCCCGCTCGGCGATCCATTCCTCAGCCTCGAAATCCAGTGCGTCCTCAGGGTCCTTCAGGGCCAATTCCGATACCGTCTGCCCCCGCACGGAGACGCCCGCCGCGTGCACGCTCTCCGGGTCGCCGGAGACCAGCGGATGCCAGGCGGCGAGCCCCCTGCCTTCGTGGATGCGTCGATAGGCGCAGGACTTCGGCATCCACGCCAACGCCTCGATGTTCCACGGCGTCAGCTTGATGCAATCGGGCACCTGCTCGCGGCGGTTGGCGTAGTCCGTGCAGGTGCAACGCTCCGGATCGAACAGCTTGCAGTGCACCCGCGTCGGCACGACCTTGCCCGTATCCTCGTCCTCGAACCGAACCAGGCAGCACAGGCCGCAGCCGTCGCACAGGCTCTCCCACTCCGGGCGCGTCATTTGCTCGAGGCGTTTGGTTCGCCAGAAGGGTCGGTCCATCGGCGGCCTCTTACGCCGATCGCCGCCGCCTGTCGCCCACCGTCGCCGCCCGGCGGGTGGCGATCCCGACCGGCCCGGTCTATAGCCCCCGCCTCATGGCCGCCAAGTCCTCCGGAAGACCCCCTCTCGTCGCGCTCAAGGACGTCCGCCTGCAGGACGGGCCGCGCCCACTTTTCGACGGCGTGGACATCGCCATCGAGCCGCGCACCCGCGCCGCCCTCGTCGGCCGCAACGGGGCCGGCAAGTCGACCCTGATGAAACTGGTCATGGGCCTCGTCGAACCGGACGCGGGCGACCGTTCGGTTCAGGCCGGCACCCGCTTCGCCTATGTGCCGCAGGAGCCGGTCATCACCGGCGAAACCCTGCTCGACTACGCGGTCTCTGGCGACGCCCAGCCGTGGACCGCCGAAGCATGGCTGACCACCTTCGGCCTTGATCCCGCCAAGCCCGCGCTGAACCTGTCGGGCGGCGAAATCCGCCGCACGGCCCTGGCCAAGGCCTTTGCCGAAGAGCCCGACCTGC
>JBGTSL010000004.1:0-16697 GCA_041940325.1 Brevundimonas sp. | reverse complement strand
GCGAGGTCACATATTTGATGGCACCGCCGACCGTGTTGCGGCCGTACAGCGAGCCCTGCGGTCCGCGCAGGACCTCGATGCGCTCGATATCGACGACGTCGAGGACCGCAGCCTGCGGCCGGGCGATGTAGACGTCGTCGACATAGAGGCCGACGCCGGGCTCGAAGCCCCACAGCGGGTCCTGCTGCCCGACGCCGCGGATGAAGGAGATCAGCGTCGAGTTGGAGCCGCGCGCGACCTGGACGGTGGCGTTCGGGGTCTGCTGCTGCAGGGCGGTGATGTCGGTGGCGCCGGTCTCTTCCAGGCGCTCGGCGCCGAGGGCGGAGACCGAGATCGGCACGTCCTTCAGCGCCTCGTCGCGGCGGCGGGCCGTAACGATGACGTCGCCGACGTTGGCGGCGGCTTCTTCGGTTTGCGTCGGCGCGTCCTGCGCGAGGACGACGGTCGACAGCGCGCCCCAGGCGGCGCCGGCGAGCAAGGCGGTCTTTACGTAGCGGTTCATGTGAAGCCCCGTTCCAATGATGTTTCCAGCCCGAGACGCTTTTATTCAGCGTTCAATGATTTTCCGGGACCGTAATCGTTTTCGGCTCGCTGTCAAACGGCGCCGCTTGTCCGGAGGCCGCGCCCGCCGGACTGTGGCGCCGTTGCCAGCACGGTCCGACCGGGCCTAGCTTCGCCGCCATGACCAAGCTCGACGCGCCCGCTCCCGAGTCCGCCAGCGCCCCCGCGCGGCGCGGCCGTCCGCCGAAGGCCAAGGCCCAGGGCAATGGCGACACGCGCGAAGGCATCCTCGACGCCGCCGAGGACCTGTTCTCGAAACACGGCTTCTACGGCGTCACCATCCGCGAGGTGGCGCGCGAGGCCGGCGTCGACACGGCCCTGGTGCACTATTATTTCGGGGCCAAGCGGGCCCTGTTCGACGCCGTCTTCCTGCGCCGGGCCGAGGTGTGGAACAGCGAGCGGGTCGACGCCGTCAACCGCTACGCCCGCGATCCCGGCCCCGGCGGCATGACCCTGGAGGGGCTGTTCGAGGCCTTCCTGCGCCCGCCGTTCCAGTGGTCGCTGAAGGGCGGGCCGGGCTGGAAGCACTACGCCGCCCTGGTGGCCCAGACCAACGCCAACCCGACCTTCGGCGGCGAGACCATGGCCCGCTATTTCGATCCCGCCATCCGGCGCCTGATCGAACTGATCCAGCAGATCATGCCCGAGGCGCGCGAGGTCGACCTGTACTGGGCCTGGCACAACATGTCCGGCGCCCTGACCCTGACGCTGGGCGAGACCGGCCGCCTCGACCGCCTGTCGGGCGGCCTGTGCCGGTCCGGCGACCTGGAAAGCGCCTGCGACTACATGATCCGCTTCGCCGCCGCCGGCTTCCGGGCGGTGTGCGGGCCCGAAGGCCGGGCCGGTTGATGGGCGCATCGATCGAACCGGACGGCGGCGGTCGCCGGCTGCGGCTCGACATCCGCCTCGACCGGGGCGTCGGCGTGGCCGTCGGCGCGGGGATCGTGCTGGCCCTGACCGGGGCCTTCGGCACCAACATCGCACCGCTGTGGCTGCGCTTCGCCTACTGGCTGCCGCTGATCCTGGCCGGCGCGGTCTGGGCCCATCTGTGCTCGCGCCTGACCGAACGTTTCATCGACCCGGACGAGCGGCCGTGGCTGACGGTGGCGGCCCTGTCGGCGATCACGGCCGGGCCCGTCACGGTCATGGTCTGGCTGGTCACCGGCCTGGTCTTCGAGCGGGAGATCTACCCCGTCGACCGCCTGGTGCATTTCATCGGCCCGGTGCTGATCGTCACCGTCGCCATCAGCGCCGTCAACGTCTTCCTCGGCCGGCCCGCCCCGGTCCAGACCCATGCGGCCCCCGGCGGCGGCGCCCCGGCCCGCTTCCTCGATCGCCTGCCGCCGAAGCTGCGCGGCGCGACCCTCATCGCCGTCCAGGCCGAGGACCACTATCTGCGCCTGCACACCGACCGCGGCTCCGACCTGATCCTGATGCGGCTGTCCGACGCCGTGGCCGAGCTGGAGGGGCTGGAAGGGGCCCGCACCCACCGCAGCTGGTGGGTCGCGCGCGACGCGGTGCGCGACGTCTCGCGTGGCGACGGCCGGGCCGTCCTGACCCTCGAGGGCGGCCTCGTCGTCCCGGTCAGCCGCCGTTACGCCCGGGCCCTGCGCGAGGGCGGCTGGTACTGACTACCCCGCCTGCCAGACGCCGTGGAAGCTGACCGGCAGGGCGACGTCCGCCCGCCAGGTCGCCACCGGACCGTCCTCGATCCGGGCCGCGTCCAGCACGTGCAGCTCGGTGGCGCGGGCGCGGAGATTCAGCGTCGGCCCGACCAGCCAGCCGTCGTTCTCGGCCGAGCTGCCGGGGCGGGGCGCGAAGATCATCTCGTCCATCACATGATCGGCGCCGAAGTCGAATGTGCGCGTCCGGCCCTCGCGCCAGTCGGTCAGGCCGATCGCGCTGGCGAAGGGCCGGTCCGGAGTCTCCCCCGCGGTGTGCAGGGTGATGCGGCGCGGCAGGCCGGCCCGGCGCGGGTCGCCGCGCGGAAACTCTGCCACCACTCCGGTGCGTTGCAGATCGGCGGATCCGTCGGCCCTCAGATGCGCCAGCGCCAGCCGGGCCGGCTCGCCGTTCAGCGGCACACCGTTGAGCATCTCGCTGGCCCCCCGGGCGGCGAAGTCCATGTCGGGATGGGCGCAGACGTCGAAGCGGATGTCCTCGCCGTCCGACCAGGCGTCGCCCAGGTGGAAGAAGCCGAAGGCCGGCAGGTCGAACACCCGCCGCCTCGACAGGTCGTCCTTGTCGATGACCAGCACCTGCGTGCCCTCGTCGGGCCGCCATTCGAAACCCTCCGAGAAGGGCAGGGTCATCCGCGTCTGCACCCAGGGCTGCAGCACGATCACCAGATGCCGCTCCGTGGCGGTGAAGTCGTGGACATAGCTGGCGCGCGGGAGGTCGATCATGGTCGCCGCCTCCAGCTCGCCCGAGGCCGACAGCCGCCACACCATCGCCTGCCCGCGACCCATGCCCAGGTTCCAGATGCGGCCGTCCGGCTCGCGTCGCGGATGGGCCAGGAACGGCATCGACTTCAGATCGGGACGGTGGGTGACCATGCCGCGCGTCGCCAGCGTCTCCGGGTCCATGGCCACGGCCGAGCCGCCCTCCCACAGCGCCCACAGGGCGTCACCGGCCATCAGCACCGAGGTGTTGGCGGCGTTGACGTCATCCGGCCCGCCGATCTCCGCACGGGGATCCCCGAGGGTCCCGAAGCCGGGCATGACCATGGCGTCCAGCCGCGTCTCCTGGCGCCGCTTCGGCGTGTCGACGAAGCGGGCTGCCAGTCCGGCCCGGCCTTCGGAGATGTCGAAGCGCCGCACCATCCCGTCCCCGTCGAACCAGTGCGCCGCCGACCGGCCGGGCCGCCGGAATTTGGCCGGGCCGTTGCGGTAGAGCGCCCCCTCCAGCCCGGCGGGAGCCCGGCCGTGGATCAGGCGCATGGCGGCCGGCGCCACGTCGGCCTCCACGTCGGCGGTGGCGAGGCCCCAGTCGGCGGCGATCCGCATCGCCGTCATGGCGCGGACGGTCTCGGGGGTGACGACGGCGGCCGACAGGACCGCGGCGCCGGTCAGGAAGTTGCGGCGGGTGGCATGCATGGGACGGTCTCCGAAGGGGGCAGGCGCGCGGCGAGCGGTGGGCCGCCTAGCGAATGCTGATGGTCTGGGCGGTCGCGCCCGAGACGGTGAATCGCGCGCGTTCCCAGCTCGCGGGGCCCATGTTTCCGACGGCGTTGTTGGAGAAGGCGTAGGGCTCGACCGGAATGCCGAACGGATTGAAATTCATCTCGCCGTCGCCGTTGAGGTCGTGGAAGGCCTTGGCCGCGTAGTCGCCGGCGGGGAGGTTCTCGAAGACGGCGGCGCGCTGTCCCGCGGCGACGTCCAGCCTCTGGCGTCCGACGGGCCGTTCGCCGGCGTAGGCCGCTTCCGAATCGTACAGGGCGACCATGACCGCGCCGCGGTCGGCGCCGGTCTCGAAGGTCAGGGACAAGGAGGCGCCGGAGGCGCTCTGGGCCAGGGCGGCGCCGGGGGCGAGCAGGCCGGCGGCGGCGAGGGCGATCAGGGGCAGTCGGGTCATGGAAGGGCTCTCAAGCGGGGAGGCCCGACCACCGGACCTCCGAGGCCCCGACCGTGAGCGGGCCCGCTTCCCCCCGCCATGCCGGATGCGGCGAGCGACGCCTTCCCTTCGTGAACGGCGGCGTCCGTCCGTTCGCGAAGCGCCAACGACCACCTCAGCCGCGCCGGATGCGCCGCTTCAGCAACCGGTCCGACAGGGCCTCGGCGTGTTTCAGGGTGAAGGCGAGGGCGGCCGGATTGCCCCGCCGGGGCCCGACCGTATCGGCCACCACGGCGCCGCGCTCGCCGAGCAGGGCCGGGGCACCGGTCGTGGTGTCGATCGCCGTCTGGTGCTCAACCTCGGCGTTCAGTTCGGCCCCCATCAGGATGATCTGCACGCTCAGCCAGGTCCACAGCAGGAAACCCATCATCGCCGCCAGCGGCCCGTAGGAGGCGGTGCGCACGAAGGTCTGCAGGTACCAGCTGAACACCAGCGACAGGGTCAGACTCAGCAGGGCCGCGAACAGGGCGCCGGGGGTCAGCCAGCGCCAGCGCGCCCGCGCCCGGCACGGCCCGAAGCGGTAGATCACGGTCAGGGCGGCGACATAGACGGCGCCGAGGATCGGCCAGCGCAGCGGCGCCAGATGCGACCACTCGGCGGCGAGGCCGAACACCCCCAGCACCACCGGCACGCCCACGATCAGCGCCGCCGTCAACAGCACCGCCGCCAGGCCGGTGACGGTGAAGGCCATGCAGGTCAGGTTGTATTTGACGATATTGCGCCGCTCGACCTCGTGATAGGCGATGTTGAGGCCGTAGAAGAGCACCTTGATCGCCCCGTTCGCCGTCCACAGCGACAGGGCCAGGGTCCACACCAGGGTGAAGGTCAGGGTGGTCTTCGCGTTCTCGGCCAGCCGCTGCATCTCGCCGCCGAGGAACTCCGCCACCCCCGAGGGCAGGACGGAATAGAGGAACTGCAGCCGGCCCCAGGCGTCGGTCGGATCGGCGAACAGGCCGTACAGGGTGACGAAGGCGGCCAGGGTCGGGAACAGCGACAGGATGACGAAGAAGGTCACCCCGCCAGCCACGAAGCCGACCCGGTCGCCGAAATAGGAGGCGCCGACGCGCCAGAAGATGTCGACCCAGCCCTTGTGCGGGATGTGCTCGGGCCGCTGGGCCAGCCGCCCGCGCCCCGGCTCCTTCGCTTCGAAATCCTCCGGCGTCGGGGGCTTGGGCGGCAGCGGCTCCGGCCGCGGCGGGCGCAGTTCGACGCCGTATTTGTGCCCGTGCCGATACAGCAGATGCGCCGCGCCGGCCCCGGCCGCCAGCCCGCCGGCCACGGCGCTGACCACCCCCCACAGCCCGAGGCCGCCCCTTGCTCCAGACCGCTTCTGCATCGTGGCCACAACGGCTCCGTCCGGCCGGCGTTCCGGCGCCGCCCCGCTTGATATCCGCGCAATCCCGCGCCAAGGCCAGAGCATGACCGACGCCGCCGCCGCCCCGACCCTGCTGACCGCCTGGAAGGCCGCCGCCGCGCGGCTCAAGGCCGGCCGCATCGACAGCCCCTCGATCGACGCCCGCCTGCTGATCGAGGTCGCCACCGGCTGTTCGCGCACCGACATTCTGACCGACCCCTACCGCGGGGTGACGCCGGACCAGCAGGCGGCCCTCGACGGCTTTATCGAGCGCCGCCTGCGCCGCGAGCCGGTGTCGCGCATCCTCGGCCGCAAGGGCTTCTGGAAGATCATGTTGAACGTCACCCCCGACGTGCTCAGCCCCCGCCCCGACACCGAGGCCATCCTCGACGTCGTCCTGCTGGCCTGTCCGCCGAACAGGGCCTTCGAGATGATCGACCTGGGCACCGGCTCCGGCGCCATCCTGCTGGCGACCCTGGCCGAGCGCTTCGGCGCCCGCGGCGTCGGCACCGACATCTCGTCCGAGGCGCTGGCGGTGGCCAAGGAAAACGCCGCCAACCTCGAGCTCGACAACCGCGCGACCTTCCTGCGCACCGAATGGGCCGCCGGCCTGGCCGACCACAGTTTCGACGTCGTCGTCTCCAACCCGCCCTACATTCCCTCCGGAGACATCCCCGCCCTCGACCCCGAGGTGCGCGACCACGACCCGCACCTCGCCCTCGACGGCGGTCCCGACGGCCTGCAGGCCTACCGCGAACTGGCCCCCGAGATCCGCCGCATCCTGCGCCCCGACGGCCTGTTCGCGGTCGAGATCGGCTGGGACCAGGGCCCGCAGGTCAAGGCGCTGTTCGAGGCGGCCGGCTTCGAGAACGTCATCGTGGTCAAGGACCTGTCGGAACGTGACAGGGTGGTCACCAACGGCCCCGATCCGAGGACAAACCCGGTTCCGAAGATGTAGGCTCGGGCCATGCGCCCGTTTGTCCTCGCTCTCGCCGCCCTCCTGTCGACCGCCGCACCGGCGTCGGCCTGCCCCACCGCGGCCGGCGTGGTCCGCACGATCTTCACCGAGCGGCCCGAGCCGCCGCCGGGTTACGCCGTCTTCGTCGGCCGCTGGACGCGGCGGGCCGAGGCCCCCCCGGTTCAGGGATGGGGGACGCCCCTCGGCTATCTGGTCCAGTCCGACGGCGGCCGGCTGGCGGTCTATTCGCCGGTGACCTCCTGCCATCACGACTTCGACCGCGATTTCGGCGAGGCGGAGGTCTGGATGGTCGGCCGGCCGTTGCTTCACGAGGGGCGGCTGATCGGGTTCCATGCCCGCGGCCGGGGCCGCAACGGAACCGCCGACTGGTCCGGACGCCGCGACTGACCGCCACGCGAGAAGCCTCTTGGAAAGCGCCGCGTCCCGCGCTAAGTCTCTCGTGTCTCCCACCCAAACGCACGCCATGGACCGCCTCAGGCCCATCCGCGCGCGCCCAGGGCATCTGACGGTCGGGCCGGTCGCCCGGCGGACCAGGGGAGGCGACGGATTTCCGATCACATCGTCAGCGGGGATTGGCCCCGACACGAAGCGGAACGACCAGACGGACAGCGCCGGAGGCCTTCGCCCCGGACCGTCCCTCATACAAAGCACGGTAGCGTCCGATGAGAGATTTCAAGGGCATGAAGCGTCAGCGCGGACGTAACAGGAAGCCCGGCGGCGGCGGCGGCAACGCCAACGCCACAAACCCGAACCGGTCCTGGGACTCCCAGGGCCCGGAGAACATCAAGGTCCGCGGCAACGCCCAGACCGTCTACGAACGCTATATGCAGCTGGCGCGCGACGCCTCGGCCGCCGGCGACCGCGTCCTGGCCGAGAACTACACCCAGCACGCCGAACACTATTTCCGCGTCCTGCGCGCCCTGCAGCCCTCGCGTCCGGTGTCCGAGATCGCCCAGCGTGAACTGGCCGGCCAGGGCTTCGACATCGATTTCGAGGACGAGACCGGGGCCCAGGCCGCCGCCATCCTGGCCGCCGAAAAGGCCGAGGCCGACCGCCTCGCCGCCGCCGAAGCCCGCCAGCGCGACAATGAGGAGCGCCAGAACGATCGCACCGGCGATCGCCAGGGCGGCGACCAGCCGCGCCGCGAATGGCGCGACCGCGACGACCAGACCCGCGAGCCGCGCGCCGAGGGCGACAACGAGGGGGGCCGCCGCGAGACCCGCCGCGAACGCTGGGAACGCCGCCAGCAGGAGCGCAACCAGCGCTTCCAGAACGAACGCGCCGAAAGCGGCGAGGGCGGCGAGGCCCCTGCGACCGCCGAACAATCCGCCCCTCCGGCCGAGGCCGCGGCCGAGACCGCTCCGGAACGCGCCGACCGGCCCCGCCGCGAGCGCCGCCCGCGCCCTGAAGCCGCTTCCGGAAACGATGACGCGCCGACCGCCCTGCCGGGCTTCCTGACCCGTTCGGCCGCGCCCGCCGCCGACGCGCCCTCGGGGGCCGCCGAGGCCGAGGCTCCGGCCCCGAAGCGCCGCGCGCCGCGCCGCAAGGCCGAGGTTCCCGCCGGAGACGAGTGACCCTCCATCCACCACCCGTTGGGCGAGGGTGCTTGACGCGTCGCGTCCCGGACGGTCCAAGGGGGCTTCTGTACGTTCGCGGACTCCCCGCCCCGACATCCGGCCGGGCGACAGGGTCCGTGACCCACGGGAGCTTCGTATGCCTCGCCTGTCCCGGCCTCTGGGCCTGATCGCCCTGGCCGCCCTTTCCGTCACCGCCTGCGCCACCGTCCCGCCGCCGCCGCCGATCCCCGACGGCCCCGGCGCCGGACCCGTGCTGCGCGACTGGCGCGGCGTCGTCACCGCCGCCGACCGCGACCGCTACAATCGCATCGAGGCCGCCTGGGACCTGGCCCTGCAGCAGGCTCGCCGCCAGCGCGGCTCGGGCGACCTGGCCTCGACCGGCGATCTGATCGACCCCGGCGCCGCCCGCCCCGGCGTCGCCCCGCCCCCCGGAAACTACCGCTGCCGCACCGTCAAGCTCGGCTCCCAGGGCGGCGAGGACGGCCTCGGCTACGTCGTCTACGGCTGGTTCGACTGCCGCATCGAGCAGACGCCGAACGGCCTGAAATTCGTCAAGACCACCGGCAGCCAGCGCCCCGCCGGCCTGCTCTTCCCCGAGAACGACCGCCGCATGGTCCTGCTCGGCTCCATGGCCCTGGCCTCAGAGCCGCCCGCCAATTCCTACGGCCAGCGTCCAGACCGCGATCTCGTCGCCGTGCTGGAGCGGATCGGCGAGGCCCGCTGGCGGCTGGTCATCCCGTGGCCCCAGTATGAGTCGAACCTCGACCTGATCGAACTGGTCCCGGCCTGACCGCGGCCTGAACCCTCCCGCGTTCCATCCGTTCGGACAGTCCAGCCGAATGGAGAACGCCTGATGCGGATGCTCGTCGCCGCGGCCCCGCTCGCCGCCTTCCTCGCCGCATGCGGCGACAACACCGCGCCCGCAACGACGACGCCCGACAACGGCGCGGAGCCTCCCGCGGCCGTCACGCCGGCCCCCGCCGCCCCGCCGGCCCCGACCCCGGCCCCGGGGGGCGAGCAGGGCGGCGCCGCCGACTGGCATGGGGTCGCCTCCAGCGCCGACGCCTCGCGGCTGGGCCGTCTCGACCAGGCCTGGCGGCTGGCCCGCGCCGAGGCCGAGGACAAGGGGTTCGCCGACGAGGTCGAGGCTCTCGGCCCGCTGGTCGACCCGAACGCCGGCCAGGCCGGCCGCCTCCAGCCCCCGCCCGGATCCTACCGCTGCCGGTCGATCAAACTGGGCTCCAACGGTCCCGGCGGCCTGGGCTATCTCGAATATCCCTTCTTCGGCTGCACCATCGAGCTGACGCCGGGCGGCGACCTGATCCTGACCAAGACCACCGGCTCGCAGCGCACGCGGGGCCTGCTCTATCCCGACAGCGAGCGCCGCCTCGTCTACATCGGCGCCCAGGCCTGGGGCTCGGAGGAGACCGGCTGGCCGGCCTACGGCCAGATGCCCGAACGCGACCAGATCGGCGTCCTCGAACGCGTCGGCTCCGACCGCTGGCGCCTCGTCCTGCCGTGGCCCAGGCAGGACGCCAAGCTGGAGATCCTCGAGCTGGTCCGCTGAGCTTGACCCCCGCGCCGCGCGCCGCGAGTCTGGCGCGGCGGGGCCGGGCCCGCGGATCAGGGGGTCGCCATGCGCGGAGCCAGTTTCACCATCGGCGTGATCATCGCCGTCGTCATCGCCGCGGCCCTGCTGCTGATCGGCCTGCCGACCTACAACGTCTATTCGAAGACCATGGCCGGCAAGGCGGCCTATGAGCAGGCCGTGCAGGATCGCCGCATCCGCGTGCTCGAGGCCCAGGCGGCGCTGGATTCCGCCCAGCTGACCGCCCAGGCCGAGATCGCCCGCGCCCGCGGCACCAACGAGGCCAACCGGATCATGGCCGAAAGCCTCGGCGGTCCCGACAACTATCTGCGCTGGTCCTACATCCACATGCTGGAGGAGACCGCCGGCAAGCAGGGTCGGGAGGTGATCTACATCCCCACCGAGGCCGGCATGCCGATTCTCGAGGCGGGCCGCCGGCCGGCGCCGTAGGCGGCCGAATTGAAAAGGGCTCCGGCGCGGACGCCGGAGCCCTCGTTCGACGCGCGAGGGTCGATCAGAAGGTGATGCGCGCGCCCACCGAGACGATGTGGGCCGTGGCGTCGGCGTCCACCGAATCGGCGCCGTCGCGGATGTCGAAGCTCGGGAACGAGACGAACCGGTAGCCGACATCCCAGCTCAGGGTTTCCGACGACGGGATGACCACCCCGGCCTTGACCTGCCAGGCCACGCCCATGTCGTCTTCCGACTCGCCGGCCAGGCGGTATTTGGCGTTGCCGAAGCCGACGCCGGCGCCGACGTAGGGGCGGAAGCCGCCGGTCGAGAAATTGTAAACGCCGTTCACCATCGCGGCGTGCGACTCGAGGTGCGCATCCAGCGGGGCGCCCAGGGCCGCGTCGGCGGCGGCCGTGTCGATGTCGCTGGTCATCAGCAGCAGTTCGCCTTCCAGCGCCCAGCCGCCTTCCATGCCGAGGCCGCCGGTGATGCTGCCGAAGGCGCCGGTCTCAAGATCGGCCTCGCCGGCGAAGGTGTCCGGACCGGAGGTGGCTTCCAGGTCGACGTCTCCGGCGACGCTCGCGCCGAGGTTGAACTGGAGATAGTTGGGCGAGGCGTCCTGGGCCAGGACGGGCGTCGCCAGGGCTGCGGCGGCGACGGTCGCCAGCAGAAGCGTGGTCTTCATTGCGATTTGACTTTCGAATGGGACGCCCCCCGATGAGGCGTGGCCGGGAAAATGGCGAGAAAGTCCGGCAAGTCGAGGGGGTTGCCCTACCAATTCCGCGGCCTGTCGCGCTCCGGCCACAGTGAAGCCTCCGCCGCTCGCCGCCCTGCGGACGCGGCCGTAATTTCGCCCGGATTGGTCGACCGTCGCTATCGCAAACAGTGACGCTTGTTTCTACCGCGCCGTGCAGGGTATCGGCTGGCGGTACAACACCGTGGCGGGGTCGAGCCGGCGGGCCTCGGCGAGGGCCGCCTCGGCCGCCGGGCAGCGCCCCACCCCGGCCAGGGCGGCCGCGAGGCTGTGCTGGATGGGCGCGATCTCCGGCGCCCCCTGCACCGCCTTCTCGCAATAGGGCAGCCCCTCGGCGGGCCGCCCGGCCCGCACCAGGATGTAGCAGTGATTGTTCAGATAGCCGGCGTTGGTCGGCTCCGCCTTCACCGCCACCAGACTGGCCTCCAGCGCGCCGTCGAAATCGCCCAGCTGCTCCAGCACCAGCGCCAGGGTGGAGTGACCCTCGACATCCTTGACCGGCAGGGCCCGGAAGGATGCGAAGGCCTCCTCGAACGTGGAGTCGCGTCCTGTCTTGAGGATCGGCAGGATCAGGCTCAGCAGGAAGCGTCGCCCTTCCTCCTCTACCGGTCCGGTCATCCGTCGCGCCGCCGCATGGGCGGGATCGTCGGACAGGATCAGCCAGGCCGTCCGCGCATCGGCCACCGCGTCCTTCTCGCGCCCGACCTGCTGATAGGTGTCGGCCCGGAAAGCATGCAGCCAGACATCCGACCAGACCTCTTCCCCGCCGGCGGCCTCGTCGTACAGCCGCTCGGCCGTCGCGAAGTCGCGGGTCAGATAGGCTTCGCTCGCCTGGTTCAGTCGGGCCAGCCGCTGTTGCGGTGAACCGTCCGGCAGGGCCTCGGCGCAGGCCGCCCAGTCCGGCGCCACGCCGGGCGCCGGTTCGCAGACGGCGGGAATCTCCTGCGGCGCGGCGGTCAGGAACAGGGCGATGGCCAGGGCAAGCATCGGGTCAGACTCTCGTCAGGCGCAGATCATGGAAGTCGTAGCTGAAGTCGGCGTCGGGCGAGACCGCCTTCATCGTCGCCGTCACGGGCTCGCCGTTCTCGAGCTTGAAGGTGACGAACACGTCCTCTTCGCGCTTGTCGGGGAAGCGGGTGCGCAGCATGTCGCCGTCGTAGGCTTCCAGCGGCCCCTGCAGCGACGGCGTGCGGCTGAAGGCCAGCCACAGGCCTCCGCTGCGGCGCTCGATGACGATGTCGCCGTACCACGGGTCCCGCCACGTTCCTGCGTAGGCCGCCAGCGGCAGGGACGGGGGCGCTCCGGCCGCCTGTTTGGCGTCGATCTCCGCCGCCGCCTTGATCGACCGCGCATCGCCCTCGTCGCGCAGCCGCACGCTGTCGGCGATCCAGTCGAAGTCTGTCTTGCCCATGACGATGTCGGCGATGCCGCTGCGCAGCGCCCGGGTCAGGTAGCCTTCCTCGGCATTGGTGAAATAGCTGAACCCCGCATTGCGCCCGGGGATCAGCACCGTGCCCGAGATGAAGCCCGGCGCCCCGCCCCCGTGCGTGATGAATCGCTCGCCGCGATAATCCATCACCTGCCAGCCCATGGCGTAGGTCGCGGCGATGGCCCGGCCCGGCAGATCCGGCGTCGGCCCGGCCGAGTTGGAGACGATGATGTTCGGCTTCCACATCTCATTCCCGCGCGCCTCGGAATACAGGCGCGAGCCATCGGGCAGTTCGCCGCGCTTCAGCTGCACCGCGATCCATTTCGCCCAGTCGACCGGGTTGGTGACGAAACCGCCCGCCGCGCCCGCCGACGACCAGTTCCAGACCTCCTGGATCGACTGGCCGATGGTCTGCATCGGGCCCTGGTAGCGCAGCGGCGGTCCGATCCGGCCGTGCGGCAGGGCCGACGTCGCCGGGTCCGCCGCCGTCATCAGCGGCAGGGTCTCGCTCATCCCCAGCCGGTCGAGGATCCGCGTCTGGACGAACTGCTCCCACGGCATGCCCGAAGCCGCCGCGATCACCTCGCCGGCGACCACGAACATCAGGTTGCAGTAGTGGTAGTTGGTGCGGAACTGGTCCTCGATCGGCACATGCGGCACGGCCGCCATGATCTCGGCCCGGGTCCGGTCGCTGTTGGGCCAGAACAGCAGGTCCCCGGCCCCGAGGCCGAAGCCGATGCGGTGGCTGATCAGGTCGCGCACCGTGACCATGCCGTTCAGCTCGGGTTTCGACAGCGAGAAGTCGGGCAGATAGGTCCGCACCGGCTCGTCCCACTTCACCTTGCCCTCGTCGACCAGGATGGCCAGGGCCGCCGCCGTCACCGCCTTGGTGTTCGAGGCGATGGCGAAATGGGTGTGCGCGTCGATGGGCGCGCCCCCGGTGCTCCGCACGCCATAGCCGCGGGTCAGGACCGCCTCGCCGTCCTTGACCACCGCCACGGACACGGCCGGCTGGTCCGGAAAGGCGGCCATCGCCTGCTTCACATAGGCGTCGACCGCCTCCGCCAGCGCCTCGCCCGCCGGCGCCGGGCCGGTCTGTGCCCACGACAGCGAGGGCAGGGCGAACCCGGCCGCGGCGGATGATGCCAGCGCCGCGCGGCGCGTGAGGCGGATGGACATGAAGGCGCTCCCGACAGACTTGCCCGAAACGCTAGCCCGCCCGCCCCCTCGCCGCCAAGCCGAAAGGCGCCCCGCCGGCCGCGCGGCTTTCAGAGATTGCTCATTCCCGCCTCATGCCGCTCACCGCGGAAACGGCTCTGCTCGCGGTGCGATCAGCGGGCCCGGCCCGCTTTTCACCTCGGCCCAGGTCTGGATCGGCCCCGCGGCGGCGGATTCTGAAAAAACCGTAATGAAATGAAAAAGATGTAACTTTGCAAACGCCTCAGGTCGATTTAACTCCTACTTAAAATCATCCCGCGGATCACGCCGCGGCATCGGGGTCCAACGATATGTCCTTCAAATTCATCCTGCTGGTCGGCACCGTGCTGGCGACCTCGTCCGGCGCGGCCTTCGCCCAGTCGACCACGCCGCCCCCGCCCCAGACCCCGCCGCCGGCGCAGGACGCCCCCGCCCCCGAAGCGCAGGCCGACGATCAGGAGGCGAAGGTCGAGGACGTCGTCGTCCAGGGCCGGACCACCGACGTCCGCGCCTCCATCGACTCGGTCAGCTACAGCCTCGCCGACGACCTGCAGGCCGCGACCGGCACCCTCGCCGAGGCCCTGCGCAACATCCCCTCGGTCGAGGTCGACCCGGACGGCAACGTCAGCCTGCGCGGCGACGCCGGCGTCACCATCCTGATCGACGGCCGCCCCTCGACCCAGTTCAACGGCCCCAGTCGCGGCCAGATGATCCTGCAGATTCCGGCCAGCCAGTACGCCCGCATCGAGGTGATGACCAATCCCTCCGCCGCCTACAGCCCCGAGGGCGGCGGCGGGGTGATCAACCTGATCTCCAAACCCAACGCCGTGCGTCAGGGCCAGACCACCACCGGCTCGATCCGCGCCAACATCGGCGACAACGGTCGCTGGAATTTCGGCGGCAACGTCGCTCATGTGATCGGCAAGACCACCCTCACCGCCGATGTCGGCCTGCGCCACGACGGCTTCCTGCAGGAAATCGAGCGCATCCGCACCCGCTTCGACGCCGGCTCGAACCAGTTCCTCGAGTCCCGCCAGGTCCAGGAAATCGACGGCGCGTCCGACGTCGCCTTCGTCCGTCTTTCGGCCGAGCACAATCTCGACGACCGGACCCAGCTGGTCGGCGAACTGCGCCACACCGACGTCGACAGCCTCGCCGAGGCCGTCGATCTCTATGAGGCGGACAATGCTCTCGGCGGCCTCGCCGCCGCGTATCGCCGCGACTCGGCTGGCGGCTTCGTCGGCCAGTTCTCGGGGGCCACGGCCCGCGTCCTGCGCCGCTTCGACGACGCGGGCCACGAATGGACCAACGAAGTCCGGCTCGACCGCAACCGGTTCAGCTTCGGGTTCGACACCATCGTCGACCAGCAGATTCCGCCCGCGCCGCTCTTCTACGAGGACCTCGACAACCGCAACCGGATGAACATGGCGGGCGTGACCAGCGCCTACGTCCGGCCCCTGTCCGACGGCGGCCGCCTGCGCCTCGGCTACGAGCTGCAGGCCATGAACCTCGAGCTCGATAATTCCTTCGCCCGCGGGCCGGATCCGAACGTTCTGGTCCCCGACCCGATCGTCTCCAACGAGTTCCACGTCGACCAGGCGGTGCACGCCGTCTACGCCACCTGGGAGAAGCCGTTCAGCGAGAAGCTCTCGGCCCAGTTCGGGCTGCGCCTCGAGCAGGCGAACATCGACCTCGACCAGGTCACCACCGACATCCAGTCGTCGAACGACTATTTCCGCGCCTATCCGACCCTGCATCTGTCGTACGAGATCGGCGAGGGCGAGACCCTGCGCGGCAGCTACAGCCGGCGCATCCAGCGGCCGGGCCCGCAGGACCTCAACCCCTTCCTGACCTATCAGGACAACCTCAACTACCGCTCGGGCAACCCCGACCTGCTGCCGCAGGAGACCGACTCCTTCGAACTGACCTGGCAGAAGCGGGTGCAGCAGACCTTCTACCAGGCCACCCTCTACCACCGCGACACCCAGGACGCCTTCACCCAGGTGACCAGCGATCTCGGCGGCGGCGTCTTCCTGACCCGGCCCGAGAATCTCGGCTCCAGCCGCTCGACCGGCATCGAACTGGTCGCCAACGGCGCCCTGCACCCGACCCTGCGCTACAACGCCAGCATCAACGCCTTCCGCCAGCAGATCGACGCCGCCGGCATCCCCGGCGCGACCGACCGCGAGGGCGAGACCGTCTCGGGCCGCCTGACCCTCAACTGGTCGCCGACCCAGAACGACTTCCTGCAGGTCTCGGGCATCTGGAGCGGCGACCAGCAGCTGGCCCAGGGCGTCCGCGAGACGGCGCAGCTGGTCAACCTCGGCTACCGCCGCAAGCTCAACAAGGACTGGTCCGTCCAGGTCACCGTCCGCGACCTGTTCGACGAGTTCGGCGCCACCACCACTCTCGAGACCCCGACCTTCACCGACCGCACCAGCCAGACCTTCGGCGGCCGGGCGGCCTATATCGGCCTGACCTGGAGCTTCGGCTCCGGCCAGCGGCGGCCCGAGCAGTTCGACTTCTCGGCCCCGACCACCGGCGGCTGACCCGGTCCGGAGGGGGCGCCTCTTGTGTGCCCCCTCCGCCACACCCAGATTTGCGGCAGCTCAAGGCGTCGCTTCCTGAAAGGGCGTTCCTGGGCGCACACTCCGCCTGATCAGGGGATGCCCACGTGAATCTCGACCTCTACTCCGACCGCGCCAAACAGGCGGTCCAGTCCGCCCAGTCGCTGGCCCTCGCCCGCCGGCACCAGCAGTTCGCCCCCGAACACCAGCTCAAGGTCCTGCTGGAGGAGCGCGACGGCCTCGCCCGCAACCTGATCAGCGCCGCCGGCGGCGACCCGGCCAAGGCCGAGGCCGCGACCGAAACCGCCCTGCAGAAGCGGGCCCAGGTCTCCGGCGGCTCGGGCCAACTCTATCTCGACGGCGACACCGCCCGCGTCTTCGCCGCCGCCGAGGCCGCCTCGAAAAAGGCGGGCGACGCTTTCGTCACCACCGAACGCCTGCTCTCCGCCATTGCCAGGGAGGGCGGGGTCGCCGCCACCGTCCTCGCCTCCGTCGGCGCCACGCCCGACAAGCTCGACGCCGCCATCAACGAGGTCCGCAAGGGCAAGACCGCCGACTCCGCCGCCGCCGAGGACGCGTACGACGCCCTCAAGCGCTACGCCCGCGACCTGACCCAGGCCGCCCGC
>JBGTSL010000003.1:0-16905 GCA_041940325.1 Brevundimonas sp. | reverse complement strand
CCGTCATCTTTTCTTCGGAATTGCCGAGGTAGCCCGTTCGGTATAATACTATTACAGCTATTACCAGGAGAATACCCAAAAAGGCGAGTAATCGAACAGATCGTTTTTTCATAAAGCAGTACCGTAAAATATATAAAAATGAGGCTAAGCAAGCTTAGCAATATAGGAATCAATTCGGGCACCGCTCCAATACCATCTAGTGTTGTATGTCAATGTTTGTGATTAATAAGCATCCCAATAGAACATAACGCGTGAAAAGTCCATTTGGCTTAAATCCTTTTCCGAAATAAAGAACTTAGCCGTTCCCATATCGCCCCACATTGCCTCCATTTCCGCATCCGTATCCATCTGAAACAACAGCATCAGGTGGTTGTCCTGTCGGGGATCTTCCTGGGCAAAATGGGCATATCCTCCCATTTTATGGCCTTCCGAAGAAGTTTGTTCTCCGTAATAATGATATAAAGGCCATTCCAGTTCACCAAAGGGCTTAAAAAAATCCTGCCCCAAATGTCGGTTAAAAAATTGGTCGGTCAAAGGAACTACTTCTTCCTCTTTGGTAAATTCCATGCCGCTGTTCAAATGAGTATATACCGGCAGATCATCATAAGCCCGTAAAAAAGAGAAGTCGGTCTGCAGGGCGGAGAGGTCCGTAATGACTTCCGGGTGGTATATTACCCGGAACCGATCCTGCAGGAAAGGGGACGCAGAGGGCCCCTGGGCAGGAGAGTCAACCGCCGGCGGGCCGTGGGACCAACCTCGCCTTCGCCTATGTGACCACCCTGTTCTTCGCCTGGGGCTTCGCCACCTCGCTGATCGACCCGCTGATCGCGGCGGTGCGCAAGGTGTTCGACCTCAGCACCGCCGAGGCCATGCTGACGGCCTCCGCCTGGTTCATCGCCTATGCGGTGGTGTCGGTGCCGGCCGCGGCGGTCCTCAGCAAGCTGGGCTACAGCCGCTCAATCATCTCGGCGCTCGGGGTGATGGTGCTGGGTTGCCTGATCGTGCCGGTCGCCACCATCATCGACTGGTATCCGGGCGTCCTCATCGCCCTGTTCGTCATCGCCTCGGGCGTGACGCTGCTGCAGGTGGCCGCCAATCCGCTGGTCGCGGCGCTGGGGTCGCGGAAGAGCTCGCACGCGCGGCTGAACTTCTCACAGTTCTTCAATTCGCTGGGCACGACCGTCGGGCCCTATCTCGGATCGACCGTGCTGCTGACCGGCGGGGTGTTCGCCACCGGCGCGGTGGTGACCGCCGCGACGCGAGGCGAATCGCTGCGCAGCATCGACCTCGCCTTCCTCGGCCTCGGCGCCTTCTTCGCCGTGGTCGCCTTCTTCATCTTCACCGCCCGCAAGAAGATCAACGCGGCGGCGGCCGGGGCCGAGGACGCCGGCGGCGTCGCCTCGCCGCTCAAGGCCTTCACCTCGCCCTGGGCCCTGTTCGGCGGGCTGGCGATCTTCATCTACGTCGGTTCCGAGGTGACCATCGGCGGTCTGCTGACCAACTTCCTCGCCAGCCCGACGATCCTCGACATCCCGGAAGGCGACGCCGGCCGGATGGTCAGCCTCTACTGGGGCGGCGCCATGGTCGGCCGCTTCATCGGCGCCCTGCTGCTGACGAAAATCCGCGCCGGCCTGCTGCTGTCGGTCAATACGGCGGTGGCCGCGACCCTCTGCCTCGTGGTCACCCAGACCTCCGGCGAAACCGCCGCCTATGCGGCCATCGCGGTCGGCTTCTTCAACTCGATCATGTTCCCGACCATCTTCACCCTGACGCTTGAACGCTCGGGCGCGCCGGCGTCGGCGACCTCGGGCCTGCTGTGCACCGCCATTGTCGGCGGCGCCGTGCTGCCCATCATCGCCGGCCTGATCGTCGACGACGCGGCGATGCTGTTCAATCCGGCCTTCTACGTGCCGCTGGTCGGATATGCCCTGCTGACGGTGTTCGCCATCGCCTGCGCCCGGTCTGGCGCGCGCGAGGCCGACGTGGTGGCCAGACCGTCGTCGCACTAGGCGCGCCGCGGACCGCGGGAAAGGGCCGTCGGAGGCATCCTCCGGCGGCCCTTGCACGTTCAGGCCGGAACGTCCCACAGTGTCGGCCCGCCCGGAGACCGCATGACCCGCAGCCTGTTCCGTTCGCTCGTTCCCGCCCTGTTGCTGGCCCTGATCGCCGGCCACGCCTGGGCGGAGGTGACGGTGACCTTCTACGCCCATCCCGGAGCGCGGATCCGGGGCGGCGATCTGCTGTTCCCCCATGCCTATGTCCACGCCGAGGGAACGGTCGAGGCCACGGGGGAGCCGGTGGACTGGTCGGCGGGCTTCACCGCGAAGAGCCCTGGCCCGCAGCTGTTGTTCGCCCGGGGCGCCGGCGTGGTGACGGCCCCGGACGCCCGCTATGTGGACGAGGGCCGGCCTTTCCTGACGCTCACCGTCGACGACGCCGCCTGGCACGCGCTCAAGGCCCGGGCCGAGTGGTGGAACAGCCCGGAGGGCTCGGTCTACGACCTGCGGCGACGCAACTGCATCACCTTCATCGCCGACCTGGCGCGGGTGGTCGGACTGCGCACCGCGCCCGAGCCGTCGATGAAGCCGGGCAGCTTCCTCGAGGCGACCGCGGCGCTGAACCCGGCGGCGGCGTGGCGGGAGACGCCGGCGGACACCTCGGCGCCGCCGGTCGTGATCGCTCCGATCCCGGAACCGGGCCTCGCGCCGGTCGGCTAGCCGTCGCCGGCGCCCTGTCGCCGCCCTTCAGGAAGACGGCCTCGCGGAGGCGGCGGGGCGGTCATCCTCGATGTGAAGTTCGCGCACCTCCTGTTAGGATCGCCGCGGCACGATTGGCGGATGGGTCCTGGAGACGGTACAGGGACGACGAGTCGACAGGGGGCAGGCCATGGCGATCTATCCGGTGATCCTGTCTGGCGGCGCCGGCACGCGCCTCTGGCCGGCTTCGAGGGATCACAGACCGAAGCAGTTCCTCAGCCTCGCGGGGGAAACGTCGCTGTTCCAGGAAACCTTGGCGCGCGTCGCTCCGCTGACGGGCGACAGCGGCCGGATTCTCGTCGTCGCCGGCCGCGATCACGCCGCCTCGATCGCGGAGCAACTGGGCGACGCGGCGGCCGTGCTGCTGATCGAGCCCGCGGGCCGCGACTCCGCGCCGGCCATGGCGGCCGCGGCTGAATGGATCGCCCGTCGCGATCCCGACGGAGTCGCCCTGTTCGTCGCGTCCGACCACCATATCCCGGACGCCGCGGGCTTCAGGGCCTCGGTGGTCGAAGGAGCGCGGGCCGCCGGGTCCGGCCGTATCGTCACCTTCGGCGTGCGACCCAGCGAACCCTCGTCCGCCTATGGCTACATCCAGCCGGAGGGGCCGGGACTGGCGCCGGTGAAGCGGTTCGTCGAGAAGCCCGACCGCCGACGGGCCGAAGCCTATGTGGCGAAGGGCTACTACTGGAACAGCGGTAATTTCGTCGTCCGCGCCGATGTTCTGCTGACGGAGCTGGAGCGGTTCGAGCCGGGTCTTCTGCAGGCCGTGAGGGCGGCCTTGCCGGACGATGACGCGGCCACGCTGACCCTGACCGACGTCTTCACCGACGCGCCCCGGATTTCGATCGACTATGCGGTGATGGAGAAGAGCGACCGCGTGTCGGTTCTGCCGGTCGAATTCGGCTGGTCGGATCTGGGCGCGTGGGACGCGGTCGCCGCCACCGGCGGCGCGGGCCGGGGCCTGTGGGTCGGCGGCCAGGGGGACGGGGCGAACCTGGTGCGGGCGGCGGAGGGCATGGTGATCGCGACCGCCGGGGTGAGCGATCTCGCCATCATCGCCGAACCGGACGCCGTGCTGGTCTGTCATCTCAGCCGCTCCCAGGAGGTGAAAGGCCTGGTGGAGCGTCTGCGCACGCTTTCGCCGGCCCATGTCCGGGGCGGGGCGCCAGGAGACGTCCTCGAAGATCGGGCCCGCGCCTTCGACGACTGGATGGGTTTCAACGCCCTGCCGCTGTGGGCGACCGTGGGCGTGGCGGAAGACGGCGGCTTTCACGAGAGCATCGACCGGGAGGGCCTCCCGGTCGGCGATTTCCGCCGGGCCCGGGTCCAGACGCGTCAGGCCTGGGTCTACAGCGTGGCGGGACGGGCGGGCTGGGCCGGTCCCTGGCGGCGGCTGGTGAAGGACAGCCTCGACCGGTTCGAAGCGACCAATCTCAGACCAGACGGGCTGTACCGGACAAGGGTGAAGGCCGGCGGCGAGACGCTGGACGATACGGCGTCGCTGTACGACCAGGCGTTCGCCCTGCTGGCGTTCGCCGCCGCGGCCGAGGCGGGCCTCGAGCCCGGGCTGATGACGGCGCGGGCGGAGAGCCTCCGCGAGGCGCTCGCGGGGCTCGCTCACCCGGCCGGCGGCTGGCGGGAGGATGCGGGTCATCCCTTTCAGGCGAACGCCCACATGCACCTGCTGGAGGCCTGTCTGGCGTGGGAGGCGGCGGCGCCGGGCGGCGCCTGGACCGCCATGGCCGACAGCATCGTCGGCTTGGCTCGCCGGAGCTTCATCGACCCCGAGGGCGGCTTTCTCCGTGAGTTCTTCGGCGCTGACTGGAGCCCGGCGGCGGGCGATGCGGGCCGTCTTGTCGAGCCGGGGCACCAGTTCGAATGGGCCTGGCTGCTGACTCGTTGGGGCCGGGCGAGGGGAGACGACTGGTCAGCCGGCGCGGCGCGGCGGCTTTACGATGCCGGCCAGCGCGGGATCGACGCCGGGCGGGGAGTCGCCGTCGACGAACTGGATGACCGGCTGGAGGTCCGCTCGGCCCGCGCCCGGCTGTGGCCGCAGACGGAACGGCTCAAGGCCGCGCTGATCCTCGGACAGGAGGTCCCGCCCGATCACGTCTTCCGGGCGCTGAAGGGGTTGCAGCTCTATCTGGAGCCGACCGGGCTGTGGCATGACAAGCTGGAGCCGGACGGGAGTTTCGTCAGGGAACCGGCGCCGGCGAGCTCCCTGTACCACATCGCCGCCGCCTGGCTTCAGCTACGCGAGAGCGCCCTGGAGCCATCGCACGGATCAGTTTGAGAGGAAGGTCTTGGGTTCGTGGAGCGGAGCCGCGATGCGGGGGCTGACCGGAAGGGCGGTGACTTCGCCGTACAGACCGGCGGACTGAACCCGCAGCGGCCTCGGGGGCGGCGTCCGCTGGGCCTGTTGATCGCTTCGCTTCATTTCGTCCTCCCCAGGAGCGGGCAAACCTTAACGCCTCATTGATCAGCTTCGTCAAGCTTGACCATATCGGACCGCAGGGGGCGTCAGGGCAGCAGTTCGCCGCCTGAACGGCGTCTGGCTTCGATTTCGCGCTGGACCTCCTCCAGGGAGGCGGCCCGAGCGCCCGCGGAGGCGTGCCCGATCTGGGGAAAGCGCACCCGCCAGTTCGACTCCCCGAAGCGGCGCCAGAACGGCGCGGCGACGGCCGGGTCGTAGCCGGCGCGTGCGGCGAGCCAGAGCCCGACCCGGTCCGCCTGCTGCTCCGCGCCGCCGCTTCCGCCCTCGGTCCGCCAGGCCCCCTCGTTGGCGCGTCGCGCCGCGCCGCCGCTGTCGTTCCACGGACGGTGTCCCAGAACGTGGTGCGCCAGTTCGTGACCGAGGATGACCGCGAGTTCGTCGTCGGTCTGCGCGAATCCCGCCAGCGCCGTGCTGATGAACAGCCGCCGGCCGTCGGCGCGCGCGTTCAATTCGTCGGAAGGGTCGAGCTGGACGTCGTAGCCGCAGGCGCGGCGGGGATGGATGGCGAGGTCGAAGGTCTCGCCCCCACGCTGGACCGTCACCTCGGTCGCGCCCTGCGCCAGGGCGGCGTCGACGACCCGGATATTGGCCTCCAGCCCTTCCCACGCCGCCGGTCCCGCCTGTCCGCCGACGGAGAGAGGCGCGCCTCCGATGGCCAGGATGAGGTCCCCGATCCGGAGCCCGGCCGCTTCGGCGGGCGAACCCGACGGCGCCGCCACGACGCCCGGCAGATCGCCGCGAAGGCCAAAGCGCGCTTCCGCGTGGGGGCGTAGTTCGGCGCTGTACTGCCGCGCGGAATGCAGGGCCCAGCCGGCCGAGAGCCGCACCGTGGGACAAAGGGCGACATTGGCCTCGGAAAGCCGCCAGGCGACCCGCGCGACCCTTTGATCGAGATCCGTCAGGGCGGCCAGGCGCAGCGCCTCATCCGGCTCAAGCTGCGTGACCGGAGCCGGGGCGGCCAGGAGGCTGCAGGCCGAGGGGCCGACGATCAGGGCCAGGGCGGCGAACAGACGGGGAAGCACACGACCGGAAACCATGCGGCCAAGAACACCATCCCGGGACGGATGACAACGCAGGGACCCTGCACCACGCTGGCGGGACGCCGCTTTTTCGGTTCCTTAACGGGCGCTAATCACGGTGCATGGAAGTGAGGTCTGGAACAATCCAATGAAGCTGGACGGCAAGCGCATTCTCATCACCGGCGCGGACGGCTTCATCGGTTCTCACCTGACCGAGAGGCTGGTCCGCCGCGGATGCGACGTGCGCGCCTTCGTCCAGTACAACAGTCTGGGGTCCTGGGGCTGGCTGGACGACAGTCCGGCCGAGGTCCGGCGGAACCTCGACGTCTTCGCCGGCGATGTCCGCGACCCCCACGGCGTGCGCACGGCCATGACCGGCTGCGACGTGGTCCTGCACCTCGCCGCCCTGATCGCCATCCCCTACAGCTATCATTCGCCCCAGACCTATGTTGAGACCAATGTCCTGGGCACGCTCAACATCGTCCAGGCGGCGCGCGATCTGGGCGTCGAACGTGTGGTGCACACCTCGACCAGCGAGGTCTACGGCACGGCCCGGTTCGTGCCGATCACCGAGGCCCATCCCCTGCAGGGCCAGTCCCCCTATTCGGCGAGCAAGATCGGGGCGGACCAGATCGCCCTCAGCTTCCACGCCGCCTTCGGCACGCCGGTGACGGTGATCCGGCCGTTCAACACCTATGGCCCGCGCCAGTCCGCCCGCGCCGTGATCCCGACCGTGATCAGCCAGATCGCGGCCGGCGCGAGCGAAATCCGGCTCGGCGCCCTGCACCCGACCCGGGATTTCACCTTCGTCAGCGACACGGCCCGGGCTTTCGAAGCTCTGGCCGAATGCGACGGCGCGGTGGGCCGGACCGTCAATGCGGGCAGCGGCTTCGAGATCCCGATCGGCGACACGGCCCGGGCGATCATCGACCTGATGGGCCGGGACGTGCCCGTCGTCACCGATCACCAGCGTCTGCGCCCGGAGGCCAGCGAGGTCGAACGGCTCTGGGCCGACAGCGAACTGATGCGGACCCTGACCGGCTGGACGCCCGACTATGGCGGCGGCGACGGATTCCGGCGTGGCCTGCGCGAGACGATCGACTGGTTCAGCGATCCCGCGAACCTGGGCCGCTACAAGACAGACCGGTACGTGCTGTGAGCAATCTGGCCGGAGAGGTTCTCGCGGCGGTCCGCGCCGCCCTGCCGGACGCCGCCCTGCCCGCTCCGCTGCACGCCCCGGAGTTCCGCGGCCGCGAGTGGGACTATGTGAAGAACTGTCTGGACACCGGCTGGGTCTCGTCCGTCGGCGCCTATGTCGACCGCATCGAACGGGATCTGGAAGCCTTCACCGGCATAGCTCATGCGGTGGCGGTGTCGAACGGCACGGCGGCGCTCGACGTCTGCTTCCGCCTCGCCGGAGTCGGGCCGGGCGACGAGGTGCTGGTCCCCGCCCTGACCTTCGTGGCCACGGCCAACGCCGTCACCTATCGCGGAGCCACCCCGCATTTCGTCGATTCCGAGGAACAGACGCTCGGCGTCGATCCGGCGCGGCTGGACGCCTGGCTGGCCGCCACGGCCAGGGTCGAGGGCGGCGTGTGCCTCAATACCCGCACGGGCCGGCCGATCCGGGCCCTGGCGATCATGCATGTGTTCGGCCATCCCGCCGACGTGGACGGTCTCGCCGACGTCGCAGCGCGCTGGAATCTGGTGCTGGTCGAGGACGCCGCCGAGGCGCTTGGCTCACGCTGGAAGGGCCGGCACTTGGGCGGCTTCGGCCGGCTGGCGGCGCTCAGCTTCAACGGCAACAAGATCGTCACCACCGGCGGGGGCGGGGCGGTGCTGACCGGGGATCCCGAACTGGCCAGGCGGGCCAAACACCTGACCACCACGGCCAAGGTTCCCCACCGCTGGGCCTTCGAGCACGACGAGACCGGCTGGAACTACCGCATGCCGAACATCAACGCCGCCCTCGGCTGCGCCCAGCTGGAGCGCCTGCCTGAGATGCTGACCCGCAAGGCCGGACTGGCCGATCGCTATGTCCGCGCCTTCGAGGGCGTGGAGGGCGCGCGCCTGCTGCGGCCGCGTGACGGCGCGGAGGTGAACCACTGGCTCAACGCCCTGATGCTCGACCGGCCGGATCGCCCGCTGCGGGATCAGTTGCTCGGATCCCTGAACGACGCTGGCTACCAGGCCCGCCCGCTATGGACCCTGATGCACCGCCTGCCGATGTACGCCGGTTGCCCCCGCGATGACCTGCCCGTCGCCGAGGCGCTCCAAGACCGGGTGATCAACCTGCCCAGCAGCGCCGCCCTGGCGGACGCCTAGCGCTCCAGCGGCCGGGCCGGATTGCCGACGACCACCGCGCCGGGGGGGACATCCTTCGTCACCACCGCGCCCATGCCGATGACCGCCCCCTTGCCGATGCGCAGCGGTCTGTCCGCCGTTCCCTGTTTCAGCACGGCGCCGGTCCCGACATAGACGTCGTCCTCGATCACCGTATTGCCGTTGACGCAGACCCGCGGGGCCAGGGTGACGAAGTCGCCGATGACGCAGTCGTGGGCGACGTAGCTGAACAGATTGGCGTGGAAATGCCGGCCGATGACGACATTGGCGGTGATGACCACATGGTCGCACAGGATGGCGCCCTCGCCGATCTCCGACGGACCGCGGAAGACGCAGGTCGGCGCGGCAATCGAGACGAACGCCCGCCCGCCGGCTCGCATCGCGGCGTCCACCCGCCGCCGCGTCGCCGCGTCCGCGATGGGGATCGAGACGGCCGTATCGGGCGGAAGGTCGGCCTCCCGCACCACAGGAACGCCGTTCACGATTTCCGCGTCCGGTTCGGGCACGACGAAACAAACGCCGTCGGCGCCGGCCTGGGCCGCCGCCAGCGGCGCCACCTCGCGGGCGAACCCGCCGGTTCCGCACAATCCGATTCGCATGCGATCCTCCCCCGACATGGTAGCAGGTTGCTAAGGCGCGCGGCCTACAGCTTCATCATGGAGGCGCGGTTGGCGAAGAGGCGGATCTGCGTGGCGACCAGCGGGCGGGCCGACTACGGCCTGCTGCTCTGGCCCATGCGCGACATCGCGGCCTCCGACCGTCTGAAGCTTCAGGTCCTGGTCACGGGCGCCCACCTCGAAGACCGCTTCGGCGCCACCGTCAGGCAGATCGAGGCCGATGGCCTACCCATCGACGCCCGCGTGCCGATGGACCTGTCCCGCGACGATCCGGAAGGCCTGGCGCGATCCTCGGCCCTCGCCCTCACGGGGGCGGCGGAGGCGCTGGCGCGCCTGCGTCCGGACGTTCTGATGCTGCTCGGCGACCGGTTCGAGACGCTCGCCCTGGTCCAGGCGGCCATGCTGGCCGGCGTGCCGGTCGCCCATATCGGCGGGGGCGACGTCACCGAGGGGGCGATCGACGAAAGCATTCGCCATGCCGTGACCAAGCTGTCTCACCTGCATTTCGTCACCCACGCGGACGCCCGACGCCGGGTGATCCAGCTGGGCGAGGCGCCGGAGCGCGTGCATCTGGTGGGCAATCCCGGCCTCGACGCCCTTCGCCGCGCGCCCGCCATGCCGCGCGAGGCCCTGGAGGCGGCGCTGGGCCGGGGCCTGGGTGCGCGCAACCTGCTGGTCACCTTTCATCCGGTGACCACCCTGCCGGATCATGGACTGGGCGAGCTCGAGGCGCTGCTGACGGCGCTGGAGTCGCTTGCCGGAGTCGACCTCTGGATCACCCGGGCCAACGCCGACGCCGGCGGTCAGGCGGTGAACGCCGCATTCGACGCCTTCGCCCGGGGCCGGCCGAACGTCAGTCTGCACGACGCCCTCGGCCCCGCCTATCTGCCGCTGCTGGCGGCCTGCGATGCGGTCATCGGCAACTCGTCCAGCGGCCTGACCGAGGCGCCTTCGGTGCAGACGCCGACCGTCGATGTCGGGTTGCGGCAGGCGGGGCGTCTGGCGGGACCGTCGGTTCTGCATGCCGAGGCCGCGCCGACGGCCATCTCCTGCGCTCTGCACAGGGCCTTCGCCCGCGATGTCCCGGACTTCGACAATCCCTATGGCGACGGCCGGAGTTCGGCCCGGATCGTGGATGCCCTGATCGAGGCGCCGCCCCGCGACATCCTGCTGCGCAAACGCTTCCACGACGGCGGACCATCCGATGCCTGAACCCGTGCTGATCATCGCCGAGGCCGGCGTCAACCACGACGGCTCGCTGGACGACGCCTGCCGCATGATCGACGTTGCGGCCGAGGCCGGCGCCGACGTCGTCAAATTCCAGACCTTCGAGCCCGAAGCCGTCCTGACCGCGCGCGCCATGAAGGCGGCCTATCAGGCGACCAACACGGGGGAGGGCGGGACCCAGCTCGACATGGTGCGCAAGCTGGCGCTGAGCCGCGAGGATCACCGCGTGCTGGCCGACCGCTGCGAGCGTCGGGGCGTGCGTTTCATGTCCACCGCCTTCGACATGGGCAGTCTGGAGTTTCTGGCCGGGCTGGACATGCCGGCGATCAAGATACCCTCCGGCGACCTGACCTGGGGCGCCATGTTGCTGGCCGCCGCGCGCGTCGGGCCGCCGTTGATCGTCTCGACCGGGATGGCGACCCTGGACGAAGTCCGGGACGCCCTGAAGATGATCGCCTTCGGACTGACGCGCGACGGCGACCCGGCGTCCGAACGCGTTCTTGATGAAGCCTTCGCCGACGGACAGTCCGCCCTGCGGGAAAAGGTCATCCTGCTGCACTGCACGACGGAGTATCCTGCCCCGCTGGAGGCGATCAACCTGCGGGCCATGACCACCATGGCCGATACCTTCGACCTGAAGGTCGGCTATTCCGACCACAGCCTCGGCCAGACCGTAGCGATCGCGGCCGTGGCCCGCGGCGCCTGCGTGGTCGAGAAGCATTTCACCCTCAGCCGGGCCCGGGCCGGACCGGACCATCCGGCCTCGCTGGAGCCGGATGAACTGGCCGCGATGGTCCGCGCCATCCGCGGGGTGGAGATCGCCCTCGGCCGACCGGAGAAGCGACCCGCCGCGGCTGAAATGGGCAATCTCGCCATCGCCCGGCGCGCCCTTGTGGCCGCCCGCCCGATCGCCCGGGGTGAAATTCTGACCGCCGACGCCCTGACGGCGAAGCGACCGGCCGACGGCCTGTCGCCGATGCATCAGTGGCGCTTGATCGGCACGGCGGCGCAGCGCGACTATGCGCCGGACGACGCACTCGAGGCGCCGGACGGGGGGCGGGGGACAGGCTGATGCGCCATTGGGAGAAGGCATTGATCGGGCCGGAGGCGACGTTCCGCGACGCCCTGGTGTCGATCGACTCGACCGGCGCCGGCATGGCCCTGATTGTCGACGGCGAGCGCCGGCTGCTGGGCGTTCTGTCCGACGGCGACCTGCGGCGGGCCCTGATCCGCGGCGCCGGGCTCGAGGACGCGGCGCTGACCGGCGCCAACCGCGAGCCCTTCTGCATCGACCAGCACCAGGACCGCGCGGCCACCCTGGCCATGCTGCGCGCCCACGGCCTGCGCCAGCTGCCGGTGCTCGACGCCGGCCGCCGCGTCGTCGGTCTGACCACGGTGTCGGATTTTCTCAACATCCCGATCCGCGGCAATCCGGTGGTTATCATGGCCGGCGGCAAGGGCGAGCGGCTGGCGGAACTGACCCGCGACACGCCCAAGCCGATGCTCAAGGTGGGGCCCCGGCCTATCCTCGACACCATCGTCGGCAACCTGTCCGCACAGGGGTTTCGCAATTTCTGGCTCGCCGTGAACTACAAGGCCGAGCAGATCGAGCGCCATTTCGGCGACGGCTCGGCGCTCGGCCTCGACATCCGGTATCTGCGCGAAACCAAGCCGTTGGGCACCTGCGGGGCCCTCGCCCTCCTGCCGCCGCAGGACCTGCCCCTCATTGTCACCAACGGCGACGTCCTGGCCAAGGTCGACTACGGCCATGTGCTGGAGTCCCACCTCGAGGCGGGCGCCGACGCCACGGTCGTGGTGCGCGATTATGAGATGCAGGTGCCGTTCGGGGTGATCAACGCCGAGGCGGGCCGGATTCTGCGTATCGATGAAAAGCCGACCCAGAACTATACCATCAGCGCCGGCGCCTATGTGCTCTCTCCGGCCGCGCTGCGCAGGGTGCCGACGGACGCCTACTACGACATGCCCTCGTTGATCGCCGATCTGATCGCCGCCGGCCTGTCGGTCAGACAGCAACGCGCCGAGGGGTACTGGATGGACATCGGCCGTCCGCCGGATTATGCGCAGGCCAATGCGGATTTTGGCGCGGTTTTCGAGACCTAGCGGCCGGGGACCCTTTTTGGACGCAGTGCGCGGTTAGCCAGGTCGCTTTCTGACCAGGTCTCATGCCGCGGTCCGGCGCCGATCACATCATCGATAGCGAGCCATGTTTCTCAAGCTTCTGAAACGTCGGGCGCCGGTCAGGGCGCCTGCATCTCCCCAGGTGCCCGCGGGGACGGTGGTTTGGGCCGTCGGGGACATCCATGGCCGCGACGACCTTCTGGCCCCGCTGATAGAGGCGATCCGCACCGACCTGCGTACGATGGATGAGCAGGGCAAGACCGTCGTCTTTCTTGGGGACTATGTGGATCGGGGCCCCGGCTCGCGCGCGGTGCTGAAACGGCTGGCGGGTCTGCCGACTGACGAGGGGGTGGAGTGGCGCTTCCTCAAGGGCAATCACGAGGAAACCATGGCCCGGTTTCTCGAGGATCCTTCAGTGGGCGCCCGGTGGTGCGAATATGGCGGGGACGCCACCTTGCGGTCCTATGGGCTTCGTCCGCCCGACCTGAAGCATCGGGTCGAGGCCTGGCGACATCTTTCGTCGGACCTGAATCACAAATTGGGCGCGGACGAGCGTAACTTTCTCGCGAAGCTCGAAATGCGGGTGACGGCGGGGGACTATTTCTTCGCCCATGCCGGCGCCCGGCCCGGCGAGCCGCTGGAAAGTCAGGCGGACGAGGACCTGCTCTGGATCCGCGGCGCATTTCTCCGGAGTGAGCAGGAGTTCGAGAAGGTCGTGGTCCATGGGCACACGCCGTCCGCGGAGGTGCACGCGGACAGGCGGCGCATCGGGATCGACACCCGCGCCTATGAATCCGGGGTGCTCACGGCCTTGCGGCTGAGAGGCGGCGAACGACGGATTCTACAGGCGGTTTCCGCCGCGCCCGCCGTCCTAGCCGAGGGGTGCGACGAACGGCCAGCGGATCAGGTGGATCTACGGTGGGCCGATATTCCCGCCTTCGCGGACCTTCCGATTCAGGAGTGACTGCGCAGGGAAGGCCCCGGCTTGCGGATTCCCGGACCGGCGTGCGGGTCGGTGGGGCCATTCGGCAACTATGGCGTGTCTTGCGGTCTCGGGTCACCGCGAGTTGAACCGGCGCCGCTTGTCGTTTCGGGAAGCTGCGTTACGGTGACCGCCTCCATTTTTCCGTCGGTGGGCCGTAGCTATGTTCGATTCCTTCTCGCGGAGCTTCGGCTCGACCGTGTCGTTCCTCGCCGACAGCGACGGCCCGAACCTGCCTGAGCCTGTCGATCCGTTCTTCGGGGCGATCGCCAGCTATCAGATCTGCGGCTGCTGCGGGAATTTCCACGCGGTGACGGACGGGACCGATGGCGGCGGCCAGGGGGTCATCCTCAACGCCGACGACCGCGGGGACTTCGGTCCGAACGGCAAGCCGTCGCTCGACCCGATCGACGCCGGCGCCCAGATCACCCGCTCGAACTGGAGCTGGGCCACCGGCCTGGGCCAGCCCGCGGTGGTCACCTTCGCCTTCCGCGACACCTTCGTCAGCACCCTTCCGGAAGGCACGACGGGGCACAACGCCTTCAGCGCCGCGCAGATCACGGCCACCCTGCTGGCGTTGCAGGCATGGTCGGACGTGGCCAACATCACCTTCCAGCGCGTCAACGACGGCGGAACGCAATACTCCGAATCCGCGACCATCCTGTTCGGCAACTACACCGACGGCCAGGCCGGCGCGGCCGCCTTCGCCTATCTGCCGGGCGGCATGCCTGGCGCGACCGGCGCCAGCGCCGTCCAGGGCGACGTCTGGATCAACAGCTCGCTGTCGTACAACGCCACTCCGGTGATGCAGGCCTACGGCCAGCAGGTGCTGCTGCACGAGATCGGCCACGCCATCGGCCTGAGCCACCCGGCCGCCTACAACGCCGGCTCGGGCGGCACGATCACCTATGACGGCAGCGCCACCTATTTCGAGGATTCGCGCCAGTACACGGTGATGAGCTACTTCAGCGAAACCTATACGGGCGCCAATTTCGGCTCCCAGCGCTACTCCGCGGTGCCGCTGCTCGACGACATCGCCGCGGCCCAGCGCCTTTACGGCGCCAATACGACGACCCGCACCGGTGACACGGTCTACGGCTTCAACTCCAACGCCGGCCAGCCCTGGTTCAACGCCAATTCCTCGCTCAGCGCCCTCATCTTCGCGGTCTGGGACGCCGGCGGCACGGACACCTTCGACTTCTCCGGCTACTCGGTGGCCCAGACGATCGACCTCAGGCAAGGCGCCTTCTCGAGCGTCGGCGGCCTGACCGGAAACGTCGCCATCGCCATCGGCGTGGTGATTGAGAACGTCATCGGCGGCACGGGCGCCGACACCATCCGCGGCAATTCCGCGGCCAACCTGATCAGCAGCAACGGCGGCAACGACCAGATCGACGGCGGCCTGGGCTCGGACACCGTCGTGTTCGCGGGCGCGCGCGCCAGCTACACGATCACCTGGAACGGCCAGGTCGGAACCGTGACCGGCCTCGGGCAGACGGTCACCGTCAGCAATGTCGAATTCCTCCAGTTCTCGGACACGACCCTCGCCGCGGCGCCGACGGGCGGCGTGCTGGTCGGCGGCGACATCACCAACGAAACCATCACCGGCACCGCCTTCGGCGACACCATCGGCGGTCTCGGCGGCGATGACACCATCAACGGGCTCGCCGGCGTCGATACGCTCGACGGCGGGTCGGGCGACGACGTGCTGAATGGCGGCGACGGCGACGATCATCTGATCGGCGGCCGTGGCGACGACGCCCTGAACGGCGGAGCCGGTCACGACATCGCCGACTACAGCGGCCGGAACGCCGGGATCACCATCAACCTCGCCACCGGCGTCGCCGGCGACGGCGCGGAGTCCGACAGCCTGACCGGCATTGAAGAGGTGCTCGGCACCGCCCACTCCGACGTCATCACCGGCGACAGCGGCGCCAACATCCTGCGCGGCGGCGGCGGCATTGACACCCTGAGCGGTGGCGGCGGCGCCGACCAGCTGTTCGCCGGCGCGCCGGGCGAAGGCGGCGGCGCGCCGGACATCGTCAAGGGGCAGGGAACGGCGAACAATTCGATCGGGAACGCGGTGGCGCTGGCCGGCGCCTTCGATCTCGGCACGCGATCGGATGTGGAGGACTCGAACACCATCCCCCACGCCACGGTCGTCGCCACCAGCCACGGCGGCATGGAATACTACGCCGTGACGGTCGCCGCCGGCGAAACCGTCGTCTTCGACATCGACAACGCCAGCTTCGACAGCGTGCTGCGGATCTTCGACGCGTCCAACGTGCAACTGGCCCAGAACGACGACAACCCCGGCGAGGGCGGCGTCGCGACGGACTCCGGCCTCAGCCACACTTTCGCGGCCGCGGGCACCTACTACATCCAGGTGTCGCAGTGGCAGTCGGGGGCCGACGCAACGCTCGTGACCTCGGCGCCCCCGGCCGGGGGCACCTACACCCTGCACGTGTCGGTGCCGAGCGCGCCGGTGGTCCCGCTCGACTACATCGGGGCGACCATGAACGGCGAGGCCGGGGCGGACGTCATCAACGGCGGCGTCGGCCGCGACACGCTCAACGGCGGCGCCGACGACGACCTGCTGAACGGCGGTGGCGAGAACGACACCCTCGACGGCGGGACGGGAACTGACACGGCGGTCTTCAGCGGCAACCGCGCGGGCTATACGATCAGCAGCGCCGGCGGCGTCACCACGGTCACCGGCGCCGACGGCACGGACAGCCTGACCAATGTCGAGCGCCTGCAGTTCGCCGACGGCCTGTTCGACATCACCGGCGCGCCGGTGCAGACGGACATCAACGGCACGCCGAACGCGGACGCGCTCGACGGGACGTCGGGCGATGATGTGATCAATGGACTGGGCGGCGACGACGTCATCAATGGTCTGGCGGGCGACGACACGCTCGACGGCGGTGAGGGCGACGACGTTCTGGTCGGCGGGGCCGGGGCCGATTCGTTGATCGGGGGCGCCGGGATCGACACCGCGAACTATTCGAGCTCGGCCGACCGGATCGCCATCGACCTGACCGCGGGCACGGCCTTCGGCGGCGATGCCCATCTGGATGTCCTGTCCGGGATCGAGAACCTGGTCGGGACCAACAGCACCTTCCGGGACTTCCTTACCGGCGACGCCAACGCCAACCGTCTGACCGGCCTGGCCGGGGATGACGAGCTGATCGGCATGGCCGGCGACGACACGCTCGATGGCGGCGATGGCGAGGATATCCTGATTGGCGGCGCCGGAGCCGATACCCTCATTGGCGGCGGAACCAGCAATGACACGGCGGACTACTCAAGTGCGGTCGACCGG
>JBGTSL010000002.1:0-20700 GCA_041940325.1 Brevundimonas sp. | reverse complement strand
CGCGCCGGGGCCTGGCCCAGCCCCGCCGGCAGGACGCAGCCCATATAGATCTGCTCGATCTTCTCCGGATCGACCCCGGCCCGCTCGACCGCCGCCTTGACGGCCGCCGCGCCCAGCTCGGTCGCCTTCACCCCGGACAACGCGCCCTGGAAGCCGCCCATCGGCGTGCGGGCGAAGGAACAGATGACGATCGGATCGGACATGACGGTGCCTTGGGGAGGGTAGTGGATAATCGGGCGCTGGATGGGCCGTTTGGAGCCCGGGTGCAAGCGTCGGCGGCTCAGGCGACCTCTTCGTCGGCCCGCTCGCGCGGCATCATCTCGCCGACCGTCGGGCAGTCGTTCTCGAGATTCAGCTGTATGTCGCGCGGCTTGACGATCTCGTTGCAGTGGCCGCAGGCGATCCGGGGGGCCAGGTCGTGGCCGCAGGTCTTGTGGGTCATCGACACCCCGGCGCCGGTCTCGCCATAGACGTGTTTGGCGCCCCAGCCGTGCAGGGTGACCAGCACCCCGTACAGATCCTTGCCCTTGGCGGTCAGGACGTATTCGTTCCGGGGCGGGCGTTCGGAATAGAGCCGCGGCTCCAGCACGCCGTGTTGCACCAGCGACTTCAGCCGCGCCGCCAGCACGTTCCGGGCGACGCCCAGCCGATCCTGCCACTGCTCGAACCGGCTGACCCCGTTGAAGGCGTCGCGGATCACCAGCAGGGTCCACGGATCGCCGATCACCTCCAGGGTGGCGGCGATCGAGCAGCTCTGGCGAGAATAGTCGGCGGTGCGTCCCATGTCGGGAAAGTGACCCCGCGTCAGCCTTTTGGCAAGAGGGTTGCCAATCTGAACGGACTAGGTCAGTCTTGTTTCGCTACGGACACGTTCCGGCCCCGGCCGCGCGTATCCTGGTCCCTCGACTTCGGGCGGCGGGCCCCGGCCTTCCGCCCCTCTTCCTCCCGCGATATGCCCGACCCATGACCCAGACCCTCGCCGAGGCCCTGACCCTGATCGACGACGGCGCAGGAGGCCTCAGCGCCCGCCTCGACGGCGGCTTCTCTAACGCTCCCCAGTCCGCGCCCCAGGAACGCGGCGCGCCCTTCGGCGGCCTGATGGCCGCCCTGGCCGCCGGGGCCATGCGCCAGGGAGCCGGGATCGAAACGCCGCTCCAGACCCTGACGATCCAATACCTCGCCGCGGCCCGCTTCGAGGCCGTCACCTTCAGGCCGGCGATGGACCGGGGCGGCCGCAACGTCGCCTACGCCTCCGTCTCCGCCGGCCAGGGCGACCGGCTCGCCATCCAGGCTCTGGGAACCTGGGGCCGCGACGTCCCCGGCCCGGTTCTGACGCCGCTGACCGCCTCGCCCACGCCGGTCGCCGACCTCGACCCGACACCGTTGGACCCGACCTTCGGCCCGTGGTTCACGCGTTACATCGAGCATCGCTTCGTCGACGGCCCCAGGCTGTTCGGCCAGAACGCCGGACGCCCGCCCGAACTGGGCTGCTGGATGCGAACGGTGGACGCCTGGCCGCTGGACGAGGCCCGGCTGCTGTTCCTGCTCGACGGCCTCTATCCGACCTATTTCACGGCCTTGCCCGCGCCGCCGGTCATCTCCGCCAGCGTCGACCTGCGCGCCGACCTGCTGACCGCGATCACTCCGGACGTTTCGCCCGAGGGCTGGGCCTATTTCCACTTCACCAGCCGCGACGTCGGCGGCGGCTGGGCGGTCGAGGACGGCGTCGCCCACGCCCCCGACGGCCGCCCCATCGCCCTTGTCCGCCAACGCCGCAAGCTGATGCCGGCGCGGGCGCCTACTTCCTGACGTATCGGTTCAGGAAGGCGAGGTAGGCTTCCTGCGCCGTGATCCGGTTCTCGCGCCGCTGGAAGCCGTGACCCTCGTCCGGGAACAGCACATATTCCACGGGCACGTTGTTGGCCCGCACGGCCGCCACGATCTCCTCGCTCTCGATCGGCAGCACCCGCGGGTCGTTGGCGCCCTGCACCACCAGCATCGGCCGCCGGATGTTCGAGGCGTGGAACAGGGGCGAAATGCGCCGGTGCCGTTCGGCGTCGGTCGCCGGATCGCCCATCTCGTCGAACAGGGCGTCGCGCTGCGCGCCCCACCAGGCCGGGATCGACTCCAGGGTCCGCACCCAGTTGGTCACGCCATAGATGTTGATGCCGGCGTCGAACGCCTCGGGATGGAAGGCCAGCGCCGCCGCGGTCAGATATCCGCCGTACGAGCCGCCCATCACCGCCACCTGGTCGTCCGACACCCAGTCCTGCTCGCGCAGCCACTGACCCGCGTCGACGATGTCCTGCAGGTCCGCCTCGCCGTGGGCGCGGTCGTCCATGTGGAAGAAGGTCTTGCCGTAGCCCGACGAGCCCCGGTTGTTCGCCGCCAGCACCGCATAGCCGTGGTTGACCAGATGCTGAATCTGCGCCGAGTAGCCGCGCGTGCTCTGCCCGCCGGGGCCACCATGGACCAGTACGATCGCCGGCGCCGGATTGGCGGCGGAGGCGCCCTTGGGACGGTACAGCACGCCGGGAATGACAGTTCCGTCCGAGGCCGCGTAGCGAACGATGCCGGCGTCGACCAGATCGGCCTCGTCGATGGCCGGGTTCAGCGCGGTCAGCAGCCGCCGCGCCCGCCCCGTGGCGAGGTCTGCGGTCCAGACATCATTGGGAGAGGTGTCGGACGAGACCGTGAAGGCGATCCGCGTCTCGTCGGCGTTGTAGCGGATCTGTCCAATGCTCCCCGCCGGCACGCCGGTCAGACGGACGGGGCGTCCGGCCACGGTGTCGAGCAGGGTCAGCTCGGTCGAGGCGTCGGCGTTGAGCGCCGAAACGCGATAGCGACCCGACGGCGAATAGCTGACGAACTCCACGTCCCAGTCGGCCTGGATCAGCGCGGACTTTTCGCCGGTGGCGAGGTCGTAGGTCCAGGCCTGGTGAAATTCTCCATGCTCGTTCGTGCCGTAGACCAGTCGCCGGCTGTCCGGAGTGAAACCGTAGGTTCCATGAGCGACATCGCCCTCGTGGGCGGTGATCAGCCGCGGCTCCCGGTCGCCCTGGAGGTCGACCAGATAGACGTCGCTGTCGGCGCTTGTGAGGGGCTTGTCGATGGCCAGCCAGCGCCCGTCCGGCGAGACGTCGGCGATGAACATGCCCGGGTTTTCGAACACCAGCCGGCTCTCGTAGGTGTCGGGGTCGTAGGCGTAGAGGTCGAACACCTCTGGGTCGCGCGCGTTGGAGGTCACCCAGAAGGTGTCGCGCGCGGCGTTCCAGCCCAGCACGTCGGCCTTGACGTTCTCGCCCGGGGTCAGATCGCGGACCGTGCCGTCGAGTTCGCGGACATAGACATGGCTGAGTTCGCTGCCGCCGCCGCCGCTGTCGGCGGTGAGCAGAACGCGGTTGTCGTTCGGGAAATAGCTGACGCCGCGGGTCGCCACCGTCGTGGAGGCGCTGAGAGCAACCGGCTCGCCGCCCGCCACCGGCAGGGCGTAGGCGTTGAACACGCCGGTCTGGTCGCTGGAGATCAGCACCGAACGGCCGTCGGCGGACCAGCCCAGGCCGGCCGGGCTGGACATGCCGTAGCTGCGGGTCTGGTAGAATTCGGCGGCGCTGTAGGTCCGCGGCGCCTCGGGAGCGCGGGCGGCCTGTCCGACCGGTTCGGCGCGGACCGGCGCGGCGGCCAGCGGCGCGGCGAGGACAAGCGTCAGGATCGACGCCATGCAGGCGTGGGTGGATTTCATCGGAAGCCCCTGTTGATCGGTGGTGGTGATCGTCAGAGGGGCGACGGGATCATTTCGGATGCGACCTGTCGCCGAATTAACCTCGGCGGTCCCGCCTCAGGCCAGCGGATCGCCGCGCAAGGCGATCAGGGGAATGACGATGTCCTCCTCGTCGTCGAGGTGTCGGGCCAGCGCGGGGGCGGCGCGGTCGAGCGTTTCGGCCAGTCGCTCGACCCGGTCGTCCGCGTCCGCCGCGCCGCCTGCCACGGCGGCGTTCAGGGCGCGGCCGGTCGCGACCATCGCCTCGATGTGCTGATGGATGGCCTCGTGGTCGCGGTCGAGCAGATCGATGCCCGCGGCGATGCGCGGCTCAAGCCGCTGGAGGGCCGGGAAATAGTGGCCGCTCTCGACGCGGTGGTGACCATCGAGGTGCTGGAGGAATTGCTGGAGCGAAGGGATCAGCCCGTCGTGCAGCGTCCGGACATCGACCCGGCCAGCGCGCCAGACGCCGATCATCTCCTCCATCCGGGCCTGATGCGCGCGAAAGCCGTCATGCATGTGCAGCCAGTGCTGCGCCGTCGGATGCAGCCCGGCGCCCCTCCAGCGCTCGCGCGGGAAAGCTTCGCTCAGGTACAGGAACTCGACCGGCAGGCAGGCGCGCGACGCCAGGGCCAGCGGATCGTCCTGCCCCTCAGGCAACGGCTGTCGTCGTCTTGATGAAGCCGCCTCCCAGCAGCCGGTCGGGATCGGCGGGGTCGTAGAGGGCGCAGGCCTGTCCGGGCGCCACACCCTCCTCGCCCGTCTCGAAGGCGACTGCGACGGAGCCGTCGATGATCGACAGCCGGGCCGGGGAGGGCGGACGGGTCGAGCGGACCCGGGCCAGCACCGGCGCGCCGGCTTCGGCGGCGGCCTGCATCGACGGTTCGTCGCCCAGCCAGTTGGTTTCGTCCAGGCTCAGGGACGCGGTCAGCAGAGCCTCGCGCGGCCCGACGATGACGTGTCTTTTCGCCGGATCCAGCTTCGTCACGAACAGAGGCTCGCCCACGGCGACGTTCAGGCCGCGGCGCTGGCCGATGGTGTAGTCGGTGATGCCCGAGTGCGAGCCCAGCACGCGGCCGTCCATGTGCACGATCTCGCCGGCTTCCCGGCCCTGCGGCCGCAGCTTGTCGATCAGGGTCCGGTAGTCGCCGTTAGGGACGAAGCAGATGTCCTGGCTGTCCGGCTTGGCCGCGATGCGAAGCCCCAGTTCGGCGGCCACGCCCCGCACCTGCGGCTTCTCCAGGTCGGCCAGCGGGAAGCGCAGGTAGTCGAGCTGTTCGGCCGTGGTGGCGAACAGGAAATACGATTGGTCACGCGAATGATCGACGGCCTTGCGCATCTGCGGCCGGTTGTCGACGACCGAGCGGCGGACATAGTGGCCGGTGGCCATGGCCTCGGCCCCGAGATCGCGGGCGACGTCCAGCAGGTCGCGGAACTTGACCGTCTGATTGCAGCGGATGCAGGGGACCGGCGTCTGGCCGGCGAGATAGCTGTCGGCGAACTGGTCGATCACCGCATCCCGGAAGCGGCTTTCGTAGTCGAGGACATAGTGGGGAATGCCCAGCATCTCGGCCGCCAGCCGGGCGTCGTGGATGTCCTGTCCGGCGCAGCAGGCGCCCTTCTTCTTGAGCGCGGCGCCATGGTCGTAGAGCTGCAGGGTGACGCCGACGACGTCGTAGCCCGCCTTGTGCAGCAAGGCCGCGACCACGGTGGAGTCCACGCCGCCCGACATGGCCGCCACCACGCGGGCCCCGACGGGAAGGCCGACCGCCGCGCGCGCGGCCTCGATCGCGGCGTCCATGTCGGCGCGCGCGATGGTCGGAAGCGGGCAGATGTCCTCGGCGAGGGTCATGGCGCGCTATCTAGTGCGAAAGCCGCGCGATTTCGAGGCCGTCCTCAGATCGAGCCCGGAAACGACAACGGCCGCCCCCGTCGCCGGGAGCGGCCGTCAGCTCTTCGGGGAGTTGGTTTAGCTGCCGCGGCCGTAGTGCTGGATGCGGGTCGTCCGCAGGCCCTGCATGCCCCACTTGTCGATCGCCTTCTGCCAGGCGAGGAATTCCTCGGCGGTCAGACGATAGCGCGCCAGCGCGTCGTCCAGGCTGATCAGTCCGCCCCGCACGGCGGCCACGACCTCGGCCTTCCGGCGGATCACCCAGCGGTCCGTGTTCGCCGGCGGGAGATCGTGGAGGGTCAGGGGCGTGCCAGTCGGGCCGACCACATACTGTTCGCCTTGTTGATTAAGGCGTCGCTCTTGCAACATGGGCTTATGCCTCATTGACCACCATCACTAAGGCTGAACCGTAGCGGTCGGCGGCTAAGGGCCGTTTAAGCGTCGTGGTGAAGGAAAGCCTAAAATGACCTCCGCGCACCCCCTCAATACTGAACAAGGACTTCATTGAAGTTTACGCCCCCTTACCCGGAGATCAGCGTTTGATGCTGATGAGTTCGGCGAGCATCTCGTCTGCCGTGGTGATGATCTTCGACGAGGCGGAGTACGCGCGCTGGGTGGTGATCAGGCCGGTGAACTCGGCTGACAGATCGACCGTGGACGCCTCCAGCTGGGACGAGCCGATGGTGCCGGCCCCGCCTGTTCCGGCCGCTTTCAGATTGTAGGTGCCCGATCCCTGGCTGACCCGGAAGGCGTTGCCCGAAGACTCAAGCAGGGCGTCGGGGCTGGGGAAGGTCGCCAGGGCGATCTGGGCGATGCGGCGGGTCACCCCGTTGTCGAAGATGGCCGTGACGAAGCCGGTGTCGTCGATCTTCACTTCGGACAGGTTGCCGAAGGCGGTGCCGTTGGTCAGCACGGCCTGAACCACCGAGGCGCTGTCGTACTGGGTAAGGCCGCCGGCCGAGGCGCTCAGATCGAAGGCGAGCACCTGGTCGTCGATGCCGAGCCCGGCCGCCCAGTTGAATTCGCCGGCGGCCGGAGCGGCGTTGTCCGACGACCCAAAGTTCAGGGTGGCGGCGGTCGGGTCCGGGAACAGGGCGGCCGCGCCCAGAGCCTGCATGGCCGTCACGTCGAGCCGACCGTCCTGGGTGAAGGCGACCAGGCCGGTCTTGAGCTGGCCATTGGAGAGGCCGGCGCCGGTAACGACGTCGGACGCCGGAACCGCCCGGATTTCCGCGTACCACTGGTTCGGAACCGTGCTCTTCAGGAACGACAGGGCGACGGTCCGCTGGCCGCCCTTGGAGTCGGACACCGGGATGGTCAGCTCGAAGTCCGGCTTGACGCCGGCCCCGGTTTCCGGATCCCACATGGCCATCGAGTTTGCGACCGGGTCATAGGCGTTGGCGCCCGGCGGCGCCGCGGCGGCGTCCGTCGCTTCGGCGGACACCTCCTGGCTCGACCTGATGTTGGCGTTGAGCTGCACCCGGGTGGTCGGCTCGGCCGTCCCGCCGACAGATCCCACGTTGATCGTGCGCAGCCTGTTCAGATCGGACGGATCGGCGTTGATGTTGCCGTCGGCGTCGACCGGCCAGCCCTGCAGGTAGAGGCCGGCGGTATTCTTCAGATAGCCGAGATTGTCGACGCGGAACGCGCCGGCGCGGGTGAACAGACGGGCGTCTGTGACCTGCAGGTTCTCGGCCTTCTCGGTCACGACGAAGAAGCCCTGCCCGGCGATCCCGAGGTCGGTGTTGGACGTGGTCCGCTGCAGCTGGCCGGCCTGGCCGGTGTAGTGGCGAGCGCTGGCGAGCGTGCCGCCGGCCGAATAGCCCGCGCCCTGCACCTGGCTGTTGATCACGGTCTGGAACTCGGCGGAGGTGCGCTTGTAGCCGACCGTGTTCACGTTCGCGATGTTCTGGGAGATGGCCGCCAGGGCGGCGGAGTTGGCGGTCAGACCGGACACGCCGGCCAGTAGTGCGCTGTTGATGCTCATGGCGCGGGGCTCCTTACGAGAACAGTTTCATGGGATTGAGTGACGAGGCGATCGAGGCCAGCAGGCCCTCTTCCTCATCGTCATTGGCGGGCGGAGGGGTCGCGGCGGTGCGCGCTTCCTCGAGGGCGATCACGCTCGACAGCGGCAGGATCGAATTGCCGACGGTCAGGAAGGCTTCGCCGTCGTACATCTCGACACCGGTGATGCGGCCCTTGGTCAGGACCTGGGCGTCGATGGCGCCGCCGGCCGCATCGCTGGCGGTGATGCGCAGCGAATAGACCTGGCCGTCCTGGCCGTCGGCGCCGGTCGTGGCCTCGCCGTCCCATGAGAAATCGTGGACGCCGGTGGTCTTGTCCGGGGCGTCACCCGACCAGACCACATTGCCGGAACCGTCCACCACTTCCAGCTTCACGGACGCGGCGTTGGCGGCGATTTCGTAGCTCCAGGCGGCCTCGCCGTCGGTGAATTTGGTCGCGGACCAGGCGGCGGTGGCTTCCTTGCCGATGTAGGTGGCGGCGCTTTCGAGTCCGCCGCCGCCCTGGGCCGAGACGAGGCTCTTGAGCAGTTCGTTGGTCAGCAGCTGCTGCTCGACGCCCGCCATCTGGGTCAACTGGGCGGTGAATTGGTTGGAGTCGACCGGGGACAGCGGGTCCTGGTTCTTCAGCTGCGAGGTCAGCAACGCCAGGAAGGTCTCGAAATTCGAGGCCAGCATCGCCGAGCCGCTGTTGATCCGGTTGGTTGCATTGTTGGCGGTGGTGACGGCGTCAACCATCGGTCAGACCTTCATGTCCACGCCCGAGGGCGAGAGGGAGAGCGTCAGCCACTGCGGCGGCTGGGCCACGTCGATTTCAGTCTTCAGACGGGCGGCGGCGGCGAAGGCGCGATCGTGGCCGTGGCGGGCGTCCTGACCCCGGTCGAAGGCGCTGGAGCCGCTGTCGCGCTCGGCGAATTCGAACGCGTCGTCGGCCAGTTCGAAACCGGCCGCCTCGAGCTGGCGCCGAAGGTCGTCGACCCGGCCCCGCAGATCGGTGGCGGCGGCCGGATTGTCGAAGGCCAGGCGGGCGGCGAGCCGGCCCTCGGCGTCGATGTCGAGCTTGACGTCGACCCGCCCCAGTTCGGCCGGCCGCAGCGCGATCTCGAACCGGGTCGAACGGCCTTCGAGCCGGCGCTGGATCTGCGCGGCGATCTGGGCCGTGGCGTCGATGCTGGCGCGCGACACGGTCGACAGACTGTGCTCACGGATCGGGGCCGGGGCGTCGGATTGGCTTGTCGTCGGCCCGCCGCCGGCGGAACGGGCCTCGTCCACCGGCGCGGCCGGGGCGTCCGGTTGCGGCCCCGCCTGCATCGGCGCGGATTGCGGCGCCGGCTTCGCAACCTGGGCCGCCGCCGCCGACGGCGGCGTGGCCTCGCCCGGGGTCTTCACATCTGTCGAGGGCGGCGGGGCGGCCCGCGTGTCTTCGAGCGGCTTCGAAGTGCGCTCGGCCAACGCCCTTAGCGGCGGCGTCGGAGGCGATTGGGGCTGCGCGGGGTCTGTTCCGGCGCGGGCGGCCCCGGCCGTGGCCGCCTGGGCGGCGGCGCCGTCGTCGGCGACCGGCGCGCCCAGGTCCGGGTCAGAGCCGGGCAGGACCTGCGGCGGCGCCGTGCCGTCGGCGGCGGCCGGCATAACCTGCGGGCCGGGGGACCTGGCGGCCGTGCCATCGGGCAGGACCGGCGGTGCGGAAGCCTTCTCTGGCGCCGCAGCCGGGAGCACCTGCGGCTCGGGCTCCTGGAGGGTCACCGGCCCGGGCAGGACCAGCGGCTCTCCTTCCTTCGCAGACCTGCCGGGCAGGATCTGCGGCTCCGGCGGTTTGGCGTCCGCCATGCCCGGCAAAACCTGGGGCTCCGCGTCCCCGGCCTCGATTGCGCCCGGGAGAACCTGGGGGGCGAGGTGCTTCACCTCGATGGAGTCGGGCAGGATGTCGGGCTCGGAGCCGTCATCGGTCGGGCGCCGTCCAAGGAAACCCGGTCGCATGGAGGATCGCTCCAGGGAAGCCGGGCCTTCATCGCCTTCCGCTGGCCGGACGCCGGCCAGCACCTGCCCGAAGCCGGTCGCGACCCCGGACACGGCAGGTCCCGCGGGAGGCGCCGGAGACCCGGGCGCAATCGTGGAGAGGACGGCTTGAGCGGACATGGTCCCGAGGGGCGTCGCCGGAGCGGTGTGACGGGGGCGCCTGCTGCGCCGGACATTCGGAGGCCACGGCGCAAGTCGTGGGCCAGTCGAGGGAATTTACCCAGCAAGTTGAAAACAAGCAGGATTTTGACGAGTCCGGGATCGGGGCGATCCGTGATGGCCGGTCGTTTCTTGCCGCGTGGAGACGATTCTTGCCCGGCGCCGAGCGCGCCTGTCGGACGCCCGCGGTCTGGCCCGCGGTTTGCGCCCCTTGCCGGTCATGACACAGGCGCGAAACGCGAAGCCGCGGAATTACAGTGACTTGTCCGGCCGGCCGCCGCGCGCCGCCGGGCAAAAAGCGCACGTCGGGTGGCAGGCCTTGCCGGGCGCCGGCGTATGGGAGGTCTCCGCATGTCGCTGAACGCCATCATGAACACGGCGACCAGCGGGTTGACTACGGCCCAGACCCAGCTGCGGGTCGTCTCGGACAACGTCTCGAACGTCAATACGCCCGGCTACGTCCGCAAGATCGCGGACCAGGTGTCGATGACCAGCCAGGGCATGGGTTCCGGGGTCGAGGTGGCGCGTATCCGTCTGGCGACCGACCGCTTCCTCCAGGCCGCGAGCCTGAACGCGGGCGCCGAGGCTGCGCGCCAGGGCGTGCGCTATGAGCTTTACGACCGCGTCCAGTCGCTGTTCGGGGACCCGGGCGGCGCCAGCGGTTTCTTTTCGCAGGTCGACGCCGTCTTTTCAGCCTTCGCGGCCAGCGCCGAGGATCCGACCTCCTCGCCTCGCCGCCAGGAAGCCCTGTTCAGGACGCAGGCCCTGTTCGACGAGGCGGGCCGTATTGGCGGGCAGATCCAGGCGGTGCGCGAAGACGCGGACGGCAGGATCCAGAGCGCCGTCGAGAAAGCCAACAGCCTGCTGCAGCAGATCGAGGGACTGAACCTCGAGATCGCGCGCGCCACCGTGGTCAACGGCGACGCCTCCGGCGCCGAGACGGCCCAGTCGGCCCTGATCGGCCAGTTGGCTGAACTGATGGATATCCGCGTCACGACGCGCGCCGTCGGCGGCGTCTCGATCCGCACCGGGGCCGGGACCCTGCTGGCGGGAGAGGGTGCGGCGACGCTGAGCTATACGCGCGCCGGGACGGTCACCAGCGAGACAGCCTTCAACGAGATCTGGGTCACGGAGCCCGGCGGCCAGAAGCGGTCGCTGCTGGACAATGTCACCTCGGGCGAGATCAAGGGTCTGGTCGAGTTGCGCGACATTGAGGCCCCGGCGACCGCGGAGCGGCTGGCGGAGCTCGTCGCCCACGTCGCCGACGAGCTGAACCGGGCCCACAACGCCAACAGCGGCGTTCCCGCCCCGGCGACCCTGACCGGCCGCAACGTCGGTCAGACCTTCGAAAGCGCGATCGCCGGATTCTCGGGTCAGACGACCGTAGCGATCACCAGCGCCGCGGGCGTCATCCAGACCCGCGCCGATATCGTCTTCAGCGGCGCGACCATGACGGTGAACGGCGTGGCGGCGACACCCGCGTCCTTCCTCACCGTGCTGAACGCCCAGCTCGGCGGCGCCGCGACCGCGAGCTTCGTCGACGGCAAACTGACCATCGCCGCGAGCGGAGGCGCCGGCGTGGCCATCGCCGATGATCCGGCCAACCCGTCCAGCAAGACCGGACGCGGCTTCTCGCATTTCTTCGGCCTCAATGACCTGATCTCGACCGACCGTCCGGCCTTTTATGAGACCGGCATGGCGCTGGCCTCTCCTCACGGCTTCACGGCCGGCGAGGCCCTGAGTTTCCGGTTCACCGGCGAGAGCGGGTCGAAGCTGCGCGATATTCAGGTGTCCGTGCCCGCCGGCGGCACGGTCGGCGATCTGATCACCGCCCTCAACGATCCGGCCACGGGTGTGGGCCGCTTCGGCGCGTTCTCCCTGGCGGCCGACGGATCGCTTAGCTTCACCGGCTACGGCAATCCGGCTCCGCGGATGAGCGTGCTTGAGGACACGACCATCCAGATTCCGTCCGGCGTATCGGTCACGGAACTATTCGGCATTGGCGGCGGGGTGCGCGCGTCCCGGGCCGACGGATTCTCGCTGCGCACCGACATCCGTCAGGCGCCTGCAAAGCTGGCCCTGGCGCAACTGAACCTGTCGGCGGCGGTGGGCGCATCGGCACTGAGCACCGGCGACGGCCGGGGCGCGCTGCTGCTGGCTGACGCGGGCGAGCGGGCGGCCAATTTCTCACCGGCGGGAGATTCCTCGGGCGGGTCGATCTCGGTTTCCCGCTACGCCTCGGAACTGTCGGGCGAGATCGGCGGCAAGGCGGCGGCGGCCAAGAACCGCAACGACACCGCCACCGCCCTGGCCACCGAGGCGTCGGCCCGTCAGACCGCCTATGAGGGCGTCAATCTGGACGAGGAACTGGTCCTGATGACGACCTATCAGCAGGCCTTCAACGCCTCGGCGCGACTGATCCAGGCGGCCAAGGACATGTACGACACGCTTCTGGGGATGATCTGATGAACCGCGTCGCCACTTTCGGAAACTATCAGTCGGCCCTGCTGGACCTGATGAAGGCCCAGACCCGCGCTGCGGACGCCCAGGAACGGGTGTCGACGCAGAAGAACGCCACGGACCTGACCGGGTTCGGGCGGCAGTCGGAAACGCTGACCGCGCTGAAGGGGGCGCAGAGCCGCATCCAGGGGTTCATCGACACGTCGAAGGCGGTGAGCGCCCGGCTGACGACCCAGGACCTTGCGATGACCCAGATCAGCGACGGTATCGCCGGTCTACGGGACGCCGTCGGTAACGTCCTCGCGACCGACTCGGCCGGGTCGCTGATGCTCGAGATGGAGGGACACTTCCAGTCCATTCGCGGCGGCCTGACCATGCGGCACCACGGCGGATACCTGTTCTCCGGCGCGTCGACCGCGACCTCACCGGTGACGGCCGCCAATCTGGCCGAGCTGGAGGCGGCGCCCGACGTGGCGTCGGTGTTCGTCAACGACACCCTGAAGACCGCGAGCCGGGTCGCGGAAGGCACCACTCTGGAGACCGGCTTCCTCGCCGATGAACTCGGCAGCGAGGTGTTCGAGATCCTGCGCGACATCCAGATGTTCCACACGGGCGTCAACGGGCCGCTGACCGGCAAGGTCACCGAGGCGCAGAAGACCTTTCTGACGGCGCAACTCGCCCGTCTGGAACAGGCGGCCACCGGCGTCATCGACAAGACCGCCCGGACCGGCTCGATCGCCAATCAGGTCGAGAGCGTCACCCGTGGGCACGAGGCGCAACTGGCGTCGCTCGATGAACTGGTGTCGGACCGCACCGACGCCGACATGGCTGTCGCCATCACCGACCTGCAGCTGTCGCAGGTGGCCATCCAGGCCTCGGCGCAGGTGATTTCGCAGCTCCGCCAAGTCTCGCTTCTCAACTATTTGACCTGACGCGACAAATCGCCCTCGCGGCGACGCTGGACGCACGGTTCGCAAGAGAACATAGTGCGAACAAATGGCTCAACTCGATCTGCGGCGAAAGCTGTCCATCCTCGCCGACGCGGCGAAATACGACGCGTCGTGCGCCAGCAGTGGTTCGCGGCGATCGGGGAAGAAGGGGCAGCTCGGTCACAGCGACGGCACCGGAATCTGCCATAGCTACACGCCCGACGGGCGCTGTGTCTCCCTGCTCAAGATTCTGCTGACGAATTTCTGCATCTACGACTGCGCCTACTGCATCAACCGGGCGAGTTCGAACGTGCCCCGCGCCCGGTTCAGCGTGGACGAGGTCGTCGATCTGACGCTGAACTTCTACAAACGGAACTATATCGAGGGCCTGTTCCTGTCGTCCGGCATCATCCGGTCCGGCGACCATACGATGGAGCAACTGGTGCTCGTGGCGAAGACGCTGCGCACCGACCATGATTTCCGCGGCTACATCCATCTCAAGCTGATTCCTGAAGCCGATCCGAAGCTGGTGGAAGAGGCCGGACTGTACGCCGATCGGCTGTCGGCCAACATCGAACTGCCCCGCGACGAGGCCCTGAAGCGGTTGGCCCCCCAGAAGGATGTCGGCGTCATCAAGAAGGCGATGGGGCAGGTCAGGCTCGCCGCCGAGGCCGCGAAACCGGGAAGACGCGACCGCGCCAGGCCGCCGAAATTCGCGCCGGCGGGTCAGTCGACGCAGTTGATCGTCGGGGCGGACGACGCGCCGGACACGGAGATCATGGCTCGCAGCGCTTCGCTGTACGGAGGTTACGGCCTGCGCCGCGTCTACTATTCGGCCTTCAGCCCGATCCCGGACGCTTCCAGCGCCTTGCCTTTGTCGAAGCCGCCATTGATGCGCGAGCACCGATTGTATCAGGCCGACTGGCTGATGCGATTCTACGGCTTTTCCGCGCCGGAGATCGGAGAGGCCGCCACGGACGGCATGCTCGACCTGGCCATCGATCCCAAGCTGGCGTGGGCGCTGAACCGGCGGGAGCAGTTCCCGGTCGATGTGAACACCGCGTCGCGCGAGCTTCTGCTGCGGGTGCCGGGTCTGGGGGTGAAATCGGTTGACCGGATCGTCGCCGTCCGTCGCTGGCGCACGCTCCGGCTCGAGGACATCGCCCGCCTCTGCCGCGGCATCGACAAGGTCCGGCCGTTCATCGTGGCCCTGGACTGGACGCCGGGCGGTCTGACCGACGCCGCCGACCTGCGGGCCCGCATCGCGCCCGATCCGGCGCCGGTGCAGATGAGCCTGTTCTGATGCAGGTCGCGGTCCTCGCCGGCGAGACCGACTTCGACGGTTGGCGCAAGGCGGCGCGGGCGTTCCGGCAGGCGGGGGCGCCGCCGGAGCGGACGGCCTTTCGCGTCGGGCCCGGCGGCGAAGGCCTGTTCGACGAACGCCTGCCCGGGCCCGCCCGGGATGCGGCGCCCATCAACGTCCCAAAGGCCTTTCTGGATCTGGCGCAGGACGTTGTCTTGCATCGGTCGGAGGACCGGTTCGACCTGCTCTACCGGCTGCTCTGGCGGCTGGGAGAGGAGCCGGACCTGGTGAAGGTGGTCACCGATATCGACGTCGCCGATGCGATGGAGAGAGCGAAGAACGTCAGCCGGGCGAGCCACAAGATGAAGGCCTTCGTCCGCTTCCGGCAGATCACCGATGGGGGGGGAGAATGGTGGGTGGCGTGGTTCGAGCCCGCCCACCGGGTGCTGGAAAAAACCGCGCCCTTCTTCGCCCGGCGATTCACGACGATGAACTGGTCGATTCTCACACCGGACGGCTCGGCGTTGTGGGATGGAGAGGGGCTTTCGTTCGGGCCGCCGGCGACGCGAGACATGGCCCCCGCGAAAGACGAGATCGAGGACTTTTGGAAGACCTACTACGCCTCGACCTTCAACCCCGCCCGCCTTAAGACGAAGGCGATGCAGGGCGAGATGCCCAAACGGTACTGGAAGAACCTGCCAGAGGCGGCCCTGATCCCGGAACTGGTGGCCGGGTCGGCGGTTCGAACGGAGGCCATGGTCGCCGCGCCCGCTCCCGAACCAAACGCCCGTCTCGCGACGACCCTGTCGCGGATCAGCCGTGACCATTCGTTCGAGGATGGCTTTATCCCTTCGACCCTGGCGGAGCTCGACCAGGCCGTTCAGGCCTGTCGCCGCTGCCCGCTCTGGCGCGACGCGACCCAGGGCGTGTGCGGCGAGGGTCCGAAAAAGGCGCGGCTGATGATCGTCGGCGAGCAGCCGGGCGATCAGGAGGACCTCGCCGGCCACCCGTTCGTCGGACCGGCGGGCCGGGTTCTCGACGCCGGGCTGGAGGAGGCCGGCATCGAACGCGACGATGTCTTCGTCACCAATGCGGTCAAACATTTCAAGCACGAGCCGCGAGGCAAGCGGCGGCTGCACAAGACGCCGTCGGCGGGAGAAGTCTCGGCCTGCCGCTGGTGGCTGGACGCCGAACGCCGGCTGGTCAAGCCGAAGGTGATCGTCACCCTTGGCGGAACGGCCGCCCTCGGAGTCCTTGGCCGGAAGGTGGCGGTGACGAAGGAAAGGGGGCAGGGCATCGAACTCACCGATGGGGCCAGGGCGCTGGTGACGGTCCACCCCTCCTATCTGCTCCGCATTCCGGACGAAGCGGCGAAAGCGGCCGAGCGCGACCGGTTCGTCGCGGATCTGAAACGGGCCAAGGCCCTGCTCTGACAATATAATCCGTTGTATCTGAACGAACGCGCCCCGGTGGCGTTGTTCGGCTCTGCCCCAGCTTTGCCGTGGTCTGGCCGTAGGCAAATCGAACGGCGCAATCTAGGTAGGGGCATGGCCGCAGCGGACTTTCAGATCGAGGACGGCGACGGACGCGTGACCCTGCGCCTGATCGGCGACTGGACCGCGACCAGCCTCGGCCGAATTTCTGGGCGGCTGGACGACTCGCTCCACCAGCGCTGCGTGGACGCCGTCGACCTTAGGGACCTGGGGCGGTTCGATACGGCGGGCGCCCTCGCCATCGTCCAGGCGAGCAACTGCGTTCTGCCCGAGGCGGCGTGGAACCAGCGGCCGGAGGCGGGACGGACCTACGCTCTCGTCGAGCGGCTTGAGCGCGAGAGCGCCGGACCTGTTCCGCGACCGCCGGGATGGGTGCGCGGCTTCGCCAAGGTCGGACGGGGGGTGTACGACATCGCGGCGGAGGCGACGCTGTCGATGGCGTTTCTCGGCCGGTTGATCACCGCCACCGGTTCGACGTTCAAGCACTGGAGCAAGGTTCGTTGGGCGGCCTGGTTCAGCCAGGCGGAGCGCGCCGGGCTTGACGCTATCCCGATCGTGGCGGTGACCAGCTTCTTCATCGGGGCTGTGATCGCCTTCATTGGCGCGGATCTGTTGCAGACCGTTGGCTTCGATGTTTTCGCCGTGGAGCTCATCACCATTTCCGTGCTGCGCGAGTTCGCCGTCGTTATCGCGGCGGTGCTCCTGGCCGGGCGATCCTCTTCGTCCTTCGCGGCCGAGATCGGCTCGATGCGGATGAACCAGGAGATCGACGCCATGCAGGTGATGGGCGTCAATCCGTTCCAGGCCCTGGTCATACCGCGCCTTGCGGCCCTGATCGTCATGCTGCCGCTGCTGACCTTCATCGCCATGCTCACCGGCATCTTCGGCGGGTTGCTGGTGACCTGGAGCGAACTCGGTCTCGGGCCGGCCTTCTTCATCCAGCGAATGGGATCGACCAACGAAATGGGCAATCATTTGTTCGTCGGCCTGGTGAAGGCGCCGGTGTTCGCTCTGGTCATCGCCGCGATCGGCTGTCGCCAGGGCATGGCGGTCGCGGGGGATGTCGAAAGTCTCGGTCGGCGGGTCACCGCGGCTGTGGTCCAGGCCATCTTCGCCATCATCTTTCTCGACGCCGTGTTCGCCCTGCTGTTCATGGAGCTGAACATTTGAGCGCCCGGACAGAAGAAAGCGAAGCGCCGGAACGTCTGGTCGAGGTGCGCGGCCTGCTCAGCCAGTTCGGCGACCGGGTGATCCACGAGAACCTCGACCTCGATCTCGAACGGGGCGAGGTGCTGGGCGTGGTCGGAGGCTCCGGCTCGGGCAAGACGGTGCTCCTCAACTCGATCATCGGGCTGAAGGAGCCGGAGGGCGGGACGATCCGGATCTTCGGCCACGACAGGGCCGAGCTGACCAAGGCGCAGGAATCCGATATCGAGCGCCGGACGGGCGTCCTCTTCCAGCAGGGCGCGCTGTTTTCCTCGCTCAATGTCATCGACAATGTGGCCGCGCCATTGATCGAGCACACGGGTCTGTCGAAGGAGGTCATCCGCGAACTGGCCGAGATGAAGATCGCCATGGTCGGGCTCAAACCCGAGGCGCACCACCTGAAGCCCGCGGAGCTGTCGGGCGGAATGCGCAAGCGGGTCGGGTTGGCCCGGGCGCTGGCGCTGGATCCGGAATTGCTCTTTCTCGACGAGCCGACGGCCGGGCTCGACCCGATCGGGGCCGGAGCGTTCGACGACCTGATCCGGCAGCTGTCGAACGACCTCGGCCTGACGGTGTTCCTGATCACCCACGATCTCGACAGCCTCTACGCCATCACCGACAAGGTGGCGGTCGTGGCGGACAGGCGGATCGTGGCCAAGGCGCCGGTTCGTGAACTGGAACGGTCGGACCATCCGTGGATCCGGGAATACTTCCTCGGCCCGCGCGGTCGCGCCGGCAAGAAAGCCGCCTGAGGAGAGCGGAGAGATGGAAAGAGACGCCCACTACGCCGCCGTCGGCATCGCCACCATCGCCTTGATGGCGGCGCTGGCCGTATTCGCCATCTGGCTGGCCCGGCTGCAATTCAACAGCGATTACGACGTCTACGACATCGTCTTCTATGGACCTGTGCGCGGCTTGTCGGAAGGCGGCGAGGTGCATTTCAACGGCATTCGCGTCGGCGAGGTCACAGACCTGAACCTCGACCCGAACAAGGGCGACCAGGTGATCGCACGCATTCGTGTCGACGGCACCACGCCGATCCGCGTGACGTCGCGGGCGCAGCTGGAGCCGCAGGGGATCACCGGCCTGAACTACATCCAGATCACCGCCGGCAATCCGCAGAGCGCCATTCTCAAGGAGCAGTATCCGGACAACGTTGTGCCTGTGATCCAGAGCCAGCCTTCGCCGATCGCGGAACTGCTGTCCGGGTCCGGCACGGTGCTTGCCCAGACCGTGGACGCCCTGAACAGGATCAACCGGGTGCTTTCGGATGACAATGTGCGGTCGTTCTCGACCAGCCTGAAGAATATCGAGTCGCTGAGCACTGAACTGGAGGCCCGCAAGGGGATGCTGCTGCAACTGGAGCAGGCGCTGACCCGGGCTAACGCCGCCGTCGCCGAATACGAGGCGCTCGCCGTCAGCACGCGGCAAATCGTCGAGGGCGACGGCAGGCAGGCGGTGGCCAACATCAATACGGCCGCCGAGGAGGCGCGCACCGCGGTGAGCACGATCAACCGCATCGCCACGGGCGCCGAGGGGCCGGTCAACGAGTTCGTCACCACCGGCTTGCCGCAGATGCAGCAGGCGATACAGGGGCTGGAGGACGCGACGCGTTCGCTGGAGGGCCTGATCGACGAGGTGCGGTCCAGCCCGCGCGACTTCATCGGCCGCGCGCCGAGCAAGGAAATGGAGGTCCAGCCGTGATCCGCTCTTCGATCAGATTCGCCGCTGCGGCGACCGGCGCCCTGGCCGTGGCCGGCTGCGCCCTGCTGTCAACGCCCGATCCGGTGCAGACCTATCGCTTCGGCGGCCCTGCCGCAGCAGGCGCGGCTTCGGAGGGCCAGGCGGCGCTGCGCCAGGTCAGTCTGCGCCGCGTAGAGTTCCCGGAGGCGGTCGAGGGCGACAAAATCCTCGGCGTGACGGGCACGGAGACGGCCTACATCGCCGGGGCGCGCTGGGTCTCGCCCGCCGCCGACCTCTATATGGAGAGCCTCGAGAACGCCTTCTCGGCCCAGGCGACGCGGGTGCGGATCATCGGCCCGCGCGAGCTGAGCCGGGGCGAGCGCTCGCTGAACGTCGACATCCGCGCCTTCGAGGCCCGCTACGACGCGCCGGGCGCGGCGCCTGTGGTGGTGGTGACGGCGCGGGCGCGGCTGCTGGCCCTGCCGGACCGGAGCGTGGCGGCGGAGCGGACCTTCACGGTGCAGCAGCCGGCGGCGGTCAATCGGGTGTCGGCCATCGTCGAGGCGTTCGACATCGCCACGCGCGACCTGAACACGCAGATCGTCGGCTGGACCGACGCCAACGCGGGCTGATCAGAGCGGCGAGCGCAGGTCCGCGAGGCGCGTCTCGACCTCGGCGCGGCGAGCGCGGCCGGCCGTCAGCTCGGCCAGCGCCCGGTCGATACGGGCCAGAAGGCTGTCGCGAAGGGCCAGCAGCCGGTCGGCGTCGGGGCGGACCTTCTTCGGACGCTTGCCGGCGAGGCCGAGGGCTTCGCTCCAGCCCCGACGCCAGTCCGAGACGCCGTCGCCGCAAGCCCTGAGCGCCTCGGCGGCGCGGGCGTCGGCGTTCTGGGCGCCGCGGATCAGGGGCAGGGCGCCGAGGGCGGCGGCGCGGCAGGCGTCCAGGGCGGCCTTGCGGGCCTCCAGCGGGTGGGGCGTTTCCGGGTCGGCGTGGCCGGAGAGGCGGCGGGCGGCGGCGAGCAGGTGGGCGTCGAGCTCGACCATGGCGTCGCGGACCCCGGCCCAGATCGCATCGAGCGCGCCGGAACGCGCCACGGCCTGCTCGACCCGGCCCGTCAGGTCGGAAGCCGCGTCCGACAAGTCGGCCGAGGCCTGGCGGAAGGTTTCCCGGAAGGCTTTCAGGCGCTTGCCCCGGCTGTCGAACAGACCGGCCAGGCCGCGGCGGGGCTCGAGCGCGGCCGGGTCGAGGCCTTCCAGCACCGAGCGGGCGCGGGCCAGGGCGTCGGCGGCCCCGGCGAGGTCGCCGGACCGGGCGGCGGCGAGGGCGGCCTCGATGCGGTCGACGGCGGCGGCGCGGGCGGGCTCGGCGAAGGCGGGCGCCTGCGCCTCGTCGTAGCCGGCGTGGACGGCCTCGACGCGGGCGGCGTCGGGCGTCGGCGCGTGCCCCTGCCAGCGGTAGCTTCCGTCGGCCATCAGACTGTCCCCTCCAAAGCGGCCACGCGGCCCGGAGGATTAACTATGCCTACGCCTTGAGCCCTTCGGCAACGGTGTAGCTGGCCTCGGTCCTGGCGGCGACCTCTTCGAGGGTGACGCCGTCGGCCAGTTCGATCAGTTCGAGGCCGGCGCCGTCCGGCTTGACGTCGAAGACGCACAGGTCGGTGATGATGCGGCTGACCACGCCCGTGCCGGTCAGCGGCAAGGTGCAGGCCTTCAGCACCTTGGACTGGCCGTGCTTGTTCGCGTGCTCCATCACCACCACCACGCGCTTGACGCCGGCGAC
>JBGTSL010000001.1:0-22494 GCA_041940325.1 Brevundimonas sp. | reverse complement strand
GCCGCCGGCCCGAAGGATCGTCCGCCGCTGATCGCCGTCGTGGGCGCGCAAGGGTCGGGCAAGACCACCCTCGCCCGCGCAGCCGCCGACCGCTTCGGCGCGGTCCAGATTTCCATCGACGACGTCTATCTGACCCGGGCCGAGCGCGAGGCCATGGCCCGCGAGGTCCATCCCCTGTTCCTCACCCGCGGCCCGCCCGGGACGCACGACCTCGGCCTGCTTCAGGACCTGATCGACCGGCTGTCGACCGCCGGGCCCGATGACGAGACCGCCATCCCCGACTTCGACAAGCGTGGCGACGACCGCTGGCCGCCCGACCGCTGGCGCGCCTTCCGGGGCCGGCCCGCGGCCATCCTCATCGACGCCTGGTGCCTCGCCGCCCCGCCCGAGCCCGAGGCCGCCCTCGCCGAACCGCTCAACGTCCTCGAGCGCGACCACGACCCCGACGGCCGCTGGCGCCGCACCGTCAACGCCTTCGTCGCCGGCCCCTACGCCGACTTCGCCGCCCGCTTCGACGCGATCCTCTTCCTGCAGGCCCCCGGCTTCGAGGTGGTGCTCGACTGGCGCTGTCAGCAGGAGGCCGACCTGCTCGGCGTCGCCCCGGACGATCTGCCGCAGGACGAGCGCCGCCGTCTGGCCGGCTTCATCCAGTATTTCGAGCGCATCAGCCGCCGCATGCTGACCGACGGCGTCCGCTCAAGCGTTGCGGTGAAACTGGATCGAAACCGTCAGCCTCTAGCGATCGACCGATGAGCCGCCCCGACGACCGCAGACTGGAGCCCCGTTCGCCCGCCCGGGCGCGCGGCGTCGTCGTCGCGCCCGGCCTCGAGCTGCCCTGCCTGATCGTCGACCTGTCGAATACCGGGGCGCGCCTGCGGCTGGACCGCAACCTCGCCCTGCCGAACCGGATCCTGCTGGTCGACATGGCCGGGGCGACCGCCGTCGAGGCCGAGGTGGTCTGGCGCAAGGGCCAGGAGGCGGGCGTCAAACGCAGCGGGGCCGGCGCCTCCCTGCGCGGTCTCGTCCCCTCCCGCCTCGCCGCCGCCCGCGCCGCCTTCCTGCGCGCCGGCGGGCGCTAGACCGCCGCCAGCGTCCCCGCGTTGATGGCGATCCGGCCGATCAGCCCCTTGACGATCAGGTCCAGGGCCGAGCCCTCGCGATAGTCGGCGGCGGCGACGAAATTGACCCGATCCTCCGAGATCAGGCCGTAGATCTTCTGCTGGTCCCGCTCGGAGTTGCGCGGGTCGTAGACCGCGATCGAGAAGCCGCCCTTGGTGTGCATCATCTTCATGGTCGGCACGTCGGTGTCGCCATCGCCGAGGAAGATCATCCGTTCGAACGGCACAGGCCGGTCGTCGTCGGCCATGAAGCGGTTGATCTTCTCGTGCTCCCAGTGGTTCAGCACGCCCTTGTTGATGCGGAACAGGTACTGGGTCTTGGTCGTGTAGTTGACGCCGACCGCCGGCCAGATCGCCACCCCCTTGTCGTCGTAGACGAATTTCGACGCGAACACGTGCCGGAACTCCGGCCGGATCGGGCAGCCGTCGATCATTTCCTCGAGGCCCGCCGAGATGATGTAGTGCTCGATCTCCAGCCCGTATTTCCGGCCGACCTCGTTGATACGATCGAACCAGCCCTTGCCGGTCAGGTCGGACTTCAGCCCGTCGAACAGCTTCACGTCCTGGCCGTGGTCGCGCAGCGTCTTGCGGGTGATCGGGTCGCCGTTCTCGCGCGCCCGTTGCAGCATCAGCTGCATGTACATCAGGATGTTGTCGCCGTCGGCGTCGCGGGTCAGCTTGTCGGCCTCGCCCCAGAAGTCGCCGATCCCCATCCCCACCGAGGGGATGAAGGTGACCTCCTGCATATTCCCCCGCGCGAGGGTGCCGTCGAAGTCGTAGATCAGCGCGGTCTTGAGGGGTTTGGCCATGGGAGGTCCAGAAGGGACTAGGGGCTGGGGACTAGGGTCCAGGGGGAGAAGGAATAGCGGCTAGTGACTACGCCTCGATGTGTCAAAATCCTGGCCCCTGGCTCCTAGCCCCCAGCTCCTAGATGAAGCTCCGGCGCCGCCGCCGCGCCCGTCGCCTCCAGCGGCAGGTGCAGGATGAAGGCCGCGCCCTTGCCGGGTTCGCTCTCCACCTCGGCCCAGCCGCCGTGCAGTTCGACCAGCGCCTTGACCAGGGCCAGGCCGACGCCCGGCCCGCCCCGCTCGCGCCGGACGAAGCGGTCAAAGACGTGGGCCTGCAGGTGATAGGGAATGCCGCGCCCGGTGTCCTCGACCCGGATGCGCACCTCCGACGGGGCCGCCTCGGCGGTCAGGGTCACGGCCCCGCCCTCGGACACCGCCCGGGCGGCGTTGTCGAGCAGATACTCCAGCGCCTGGCCGACACGCTGGGCGTCGGCCCGGATCGGCTTCAGCCCGGCCGGGCAGGACACCGTCAGGGAGGCCCCGCGCCCCTCGATCCGCTCGCGCACCTTGCCGGCGGCCTCGTCGAGCAGGTCGCAGACGCGCACGTCGCCGAGCGTCAGCTCCATCTCGCCGGCGTCGATCTGGGCCATGTCCAGCACGTCGTCGATCGAGCCGGCCAGCTGGCTGGCGGCCACGCGGATCGCCCCCGCGTGCTGGCGGCTGCGCTCCGGCAGGTCGGCCTGGGTCTCCAGCAGTTCGGAATAGCCGACGATGGTGGTCAGCGGCGTACGCAGTTCGTAGCTGACGCTGCCGACGAACTCGCGCTTTAGCGCCGTCGACTCCTCCAGCGCCTGGGCCTTGGCGGCCAGCGCCTGCTCCAGTCCGCGCCGGGCGGTGATGTCCGAAAAGGCCACCAGGGTCGCGCCGTCGGGCAGGGGCCGGGTCTGCCATGAGGCGATGCGTCCGTCCGCCGTCCGCCCCTCGCCCGAGATCGGCACCCGGCTCTCGGGGTCGGGATCGGCCACCCGCGCCTTCAGCCCCAGCCACAGGGCCGGATCGGGCATGGTCTCGTGACACAGGGCCGCCACGGCGTCGAAATCGCTTGCCGCGTCCAGCGCCTCGCCGCTGACGCCCCAGAAGGTGTCGAAGGCCTCGTTGTGCAGCCGGATGCGGCCGTCCGAACCGAACACCGCGACGGCGTCGTTCAGCTTGTCCAGCGTCGCCTTCTGCACCTGGATCTGGGCGTTGAACCGGCTGCGTAGTTTCAGCTCGTCGGTGATGTCGGAGAACAGCAGCAGCACCCCGCCCAGCGGATGCGGCTGGCGCACCACCCGCAGGGTCCGCCCATCGGGCAGGGACCAGCTGTCGTCGGGCGCCGCGGCGGCCGCCCCGTAGAAGTCCAGCTCCTTGGCCTTCCAGCCGGCGTAGTCGATGACCTCGGGCAGCAGCCGCCGCTGGCGCAGCCGGTCCAGCAGTTCGGCGTGGGTCGGTCGCTCGTCCAGCCAGGCCGGATCGATGTTGAACAGCTGCTGGAAGGCGGTGTTGTGGAAGGCCAGCCGCTTCGACGGTCCGAAGATGGCGACCGCGTCGGCGAGGTGGTTCAGCGTCTCGTCATGCGCCTCGACGTGGCGGCGCAGGGTGTCGCGGGTCTCCTCCGCCTCGGTCATGTCCAGCGCGAAGGCCAGCACCGCCCCCGCCCCGCCCGGCGCCGGCTCGGCCACGATCCGCCAGGCGCGCCGCCGTCCGCCGCCGGTCGTCCAGCGGAAGCCTTCCTGGCGCTGATGCAGCCGGCCCGCCTCGGCCACGATGGCGTCGGCCCCGCGGTCGAAGGTCAGCCCCTTCTCCCGCGCCGCGTCGATGCTCTCGGCCTTCATCTCGGCCAGCCAGGCCTTGTTGGCCCAGGCCAGCCGTCCCGCCGCGTCGGTGATCCAGGTCGGGGCCGGATAGGCGTCGGCCAGCATCCCCAGCCCGCTTTCGGCCGCGGTGCCGATCAGCCCCAGCCGCGACAGACGCAGCCAGGCGGCCCCGGCCGACGAGCGTCCCTCGACGGCCCAGGCCCCGCCCGCGCCGTCCAGAACCGTGTCGAACGGCTCCCCCTGGTCGATCAGGGCGTCGAGGCGCGGCCCCGCCGCCGCCCGCACCGCGTCAAGAACCACCAGCGCCGGGTCGACCTCGGGCCCTTCCCGGCCGTCCAGTTCGCGGGTGATGGCGCTCCAGGCCGCCGGCGCCCCCAGGCGCCGGGTGTCTCCGTCCGGCGTCAGGGCCAGCCGCGCGTCCTCGAAGGCGGCCAGAGCCCCGTCCCGGTCGGCGAGGGCGACCCGCGCCTCGGCCAGCGCCGCCTCGGCCGCTCCGGCGCGCTCGGCCAGCCGGGCGCGCAGCCGCGCCGCCCAGGCGCTGAGCGCCAGCGCCAGCCCCGCGGCGCCCGCGGTCGCGACATAGGCGATGTCGGCTTCCGCCATGGTCCGGATCAGCTCCCCGTGATTCGGTAACCATACCCGATGAGGGGCGGGGGTCGAGGGATCAGGCAGCAGGCAGCAGGCAGCAGGCGGTGTGCCGGACCGTCGGCTCTCCCCGGCCTTTGCATCTCCTGCTGCCTGTTGCCTGCTGCCTGCTGCCTCTAGGATGCCGGCCATGCCCACCTGGACCGACCAGCCCGCCCCCTCCCTCGACGACTTCGCCCGCCTGGCGCGCGAAGCCTTCGCCGCCCTCCCCGAGCCGTTCCGCTCGCTGGCCGGCGATGTGGTCATCCGCGTCGACGACTTCGCCGACGACGAAACCCTGGCGATGATGGAGATGGAGGACCCGTTCGAGCTGACCGGTCTCTATCACGGCGTCGACATCGGCCTGCGCGACGGCATGGGCCCGGCCCCGGAGGCGTCGCGAATCTTCCTCTACCGCCGCCCGATCCTCGACGAATGGTGCGAGCGCGGCGACGTCGGCCTCGACGAGATCATCGCCCACGTCCTGATCCACGAAATCGGCCACCATTTCGGCCTCGACGACGACCAGATCCACCACATCGAGGATCAGGCGGAGTGAGCAGACGCTGTCCTTCTCCCCTTGGGGGAGAAGGTGCTGACGCGGGATATCACCTAAAAACCTCAGATAATTCAACAAAGGCTATTGTTGATAACCGAGGCCGGTGGGACGACCGAATTCACTGAACCACCGCTTGAGCCACCTCCCCAAATTTCGTCGCCGTTGTTGCCCCTTGGGCTAGAGCAACATACTCGATCGGGTGCATCGGGTCGAGTGTAGGGCAGGAGCCGAGGCGACCCCGGCTCGGCTGCAACGGCAAGGCACCCGCCGGCGGTCCTGAAAGGCGGCGCGCGACTCCATCACGGTTCCAAACGAGCATCCAGGGCTTTTCGCCGGGACGTCCGGTGACGGGGCGAGCCTTGGGCTTGAGTTCCGTCGTGTGCTACACGACCCGAATGGTGCATCAACGCGGCAAATTTGGACTGGCAACGGCGCTGCTTGCACTGTTCGTCGCCGTTTTCATTTTGATGCCGACAGTCGACGCGGCGGCCTGTGCCGTGGAGGTCGAGCCGGCCCATGCAGCAACTTCAGTTGATAGCGGTGCTGGCGACCAGCCGACTGAGTCTGATGACCACGCTATCTGCTCGCACGGCCACTGCCACCACGGCGGTGCCATCGTGATCATTGGGTCTGAATTGTCTCCTGCCGTAACCAATGGAGACGCGAGGATTCTGCTGCCCAGCGACCCCTTGGCGTCCCGCACGCCGGCCGGACCGGAACGTCCTCCCCGAGGCTGACGGGATCGCGCGCATCAGCGCGCCCTCCACGTCAACCACTCGGGAAAACGAAATATGTCACCCCCTTATCGTCGCCGTCCGCCCCTCGTGGCGGGCTGCGCGCTGGTCGCGATAGCGGCCGGCCTTCTCGGCGGCCCCGCCTGGGCCGACCCTGCGCCCTCATTCGAGGTCCTGCTCGCTCGCCTGGGCGAGACGCCCGCCACGATGGAAGCCGACGCGCTTCTGGACGCCGCCGAGGCGCGCGTCCGGCAGGCGCACGTCCGGCCCAATCCGGAGTTGGGGCTGGAGGCTGAGAACGCCTTCGGCACCGGCCCGTTCCAGGGCTACGACAACGCCGAGACCACCCTCTCCCTCAGTCAGGACCTCGAACTGTGGGGCCGCCGCAGCGCGCGAGTCGGCGTCGCCCGCGCCGAAGCCGGGACCGCCGCTCTGCGCCGGGACCTCGCCGACGTCGAGGCGGCCAGCCGACTGGCGCTCGTTTACGCTGAGGCCGAAACGGCCGAGCGCCGGTTCCAACTGGCCGAGGAGGCGCTGACCGTCACCATCGCCGACACCCGTGCGGCCCTGATCCTCGTGGAGGAAGGCCGCGAGCCGCTTCTGCGCGGCATCCAGGGCGAGACGGAAGCGGCGGCGGCGCGCGCGACCCTGGACGAGGCGCAGGCGGAACGCGACGCGGCCTTCGCACGCCTGACCGCCGTGGCCATGCTGCCGACGCCGGTCACCTCGATCGATGCGAGTCTGCTGGATAGGACACCGGCGGGCGTGACCGTCGCCGCCGGGGCGGCTCCCGAGGTTCTGGTCGCCGAGGCGGAACGCGCCGCCGCAGAGAGCCGCATCGAGGTCGAACGGGTTCGCGCCCGCCCCGACGTCACCGCCTCCGTAGGCATCCGGCGCTACGAAGCCGAGGACGCCACGGCCCTGACCTTCGGCGTCAGCATGCCGTTGCCGCTGTTCGACCGGAACCGGGGCGCCATCGACGCGGCCCGCGCCGAGTTCCGGGCCGCCGAGGCCCGGCTGATCGGCGCCCGTCAGGAGGCGGAGGCGGACCGCAATGCCGCCGAGGCCCGGCTTCGGGCTTCGGCCAGCCGGGTCGCCGCCGCCGATGCGGGCGTGACCGCTGCCGAAGAGGCCTACCGCCTTTCCCGGATCGGCTTCGAGGCGGGGCGCATCTCTCAGCTCGAACTTCGCTCTTCGCGGGCCGCGCTGATCAATGCCCGCAACGCCGCTGTGGACGCCCGCCTCGCTCGCGTCCGCGCCGAAATCGACCTCGCGCGCCTGCAAGGCCGCGCCCCGTTTGGAACACCGCAATGAACCGTATCCCCGAATTCAATCGAACCTGGCTCATGGCGGGGGCCGCCGGCGTTGTGATCCTCGGCGGCGCCGGCATCTATGTCCTCACCCGCCCTGCGGCGGACCCGGCGGCCGCGGAGTCGGCTGAGGCCGAACACGCTGAAGAGGAAGGCGAGGAAGGCGTGCTCCTTCTGACGCCGGCGCAGATCGAGGCTGCCCGTGTCGCGGTTGTGTCGGTCACCGGCGGCGGCGGCGGCGAAACCCGGCTGTCCGGTCGGGTGGAACCCATGGTCGACGCTCGGGCGGCGGTCGCCGCCTCCGTGGGCGGACGGGTCGAGCGGGTCCTTGTGGCGCCGGGACAGTCCGTCCGCGCCGGTCAGCCCTTGGCGGTGTTGGTCAGCGGAGACGCGGCGGGGCTCCGGGCCGAGGCCGACGCCGCCCAGGCCAACGCAGTGGCCGCCGAGCAGGCCCATGAGCGCGAGGAAAGCCTCGCGGAGCAAGGCGTGGTGGCCGAGCGGGACGCCGAAATCGCCCATGCCCAGGCCCTGAGCGCCGAAGCGGCCGCGCGCGCGGCCCGAGCCCGTGCGGTCGCCGCCGGGTCCCCCAGCGCATCCGGCCGTCTCAGCGTCACGAGCCCGATCAGCGGCGTCGTCACCAGCGTCCAGGTCGGCCCTGGCGGCTTCGCGCCGCAGGGTGGCGTGATCGCCGAAGTCACCAACCCGGCGCGGGTGGAGATCGTCTTCAGCGCGCCCCCGGCGCTCGCCGGTCAGGTTCGCGCCGGCTCCGCGATCCGGGTGCAGGGTCCGACGGGCGAGTTCGACGCGGTCGTCACCGGCGTGGCCGCCGGCGCGGGCGCGGGGAGCGGCGCAGCCGTAATTCGCGCCCGCCCCATCGGATCGCTGCTTCCGCCCGCAGGGTCGGCGGTGACTGGCGTCATCGTCACCGGCGAAACGTCGGGAACCCTGACCGTGCCGTCCGAGGCCGTGCAGACGGTGGAGGGCGCGACCGTGGTCTTCGTGCGAACCCAGACGGGGTTCCGGGTCGCGCCCGTGCTGGTCGGCCGCCAGGCCGGCGATCGGACCGAAATCCTGCGCGGTCTGACCGGCGATGAGCGTGTCGCCGGCGCCAACGCCTTTCTCCTCAAAGCCGAACTCGCCAAGGGCGAGGCCGAGCACGGTCACTAGGGAGCGACGCGCATGTTCAACGCCATCATCGCGGCGTCGGTCCGGTTCCGCTGGTTCGTCGTCATCGCCGTCGTGCTCGTCGCCGGGCTGGGTCTGCTCGAACTGACCAAACTGCCCATCGACGCAGTGCCCGACATCACCAACCGGCAGGTGCAGATCACCACGGTCGCGCCGGCGCTGGCCCCCGAACAGATCGAGCGACAGGTCACCTATCCGCTTGAGACCAGCCTGGCGGGCATTCCCGGCCTGACCAGCACACGATCCCTGTCGCGCAACGGCTTCAGCCAGATCACAGCCATCTTCACCGATCAGACGGACATCTATTTCGCGCGCCAGCAGGTCTCCGAACGGCTCGCGGCGGCGCGGGAGGGGTTGCCGGAAGGCGTCGAGCCCGCGATGTCGCCGATCACGACAGGCCTCGGCGAGGTCCTGATGTGGACGGTCGATTATGTCCCTTTCAACAGTCAGAACCTGGCGCAGCCGGGGCAGCCGGGGTGGCAGCCTGGACGTGTCTACCTGACCCCGGAAGGGGAGCGGCTGACCACGCCCGAACAGCGCGCCACCTATCTCCGGACCGTTCAGGACTGGATCATCGCGCCGCAGATGCGCAGCGCGGAAGGTCTGGCGGGGGTCGACACCGTCGGCGGCTACGTCAAGGAATACGCCGTTCGCCCCGACCCCGCACGACTGTCCGGCTATGGCCTCGGCCTCGGCGACCTCGTCGAGGCGCTGGAGCGCGCCAACACCCAGGCTGGCGCGGGCTACATCCAGCGAGCCGGCGAGGCGCTGGTCGTCCGCACCGACGCTCTGGCGAGCACGGTCGAGGATCTGGCGCAGGCCCCGGTGGTCAATCGCGGAGGTCTGGTGGTCCGCGTCGCCGACGTCGCCACGGTGGAGATCGGACAGGAGCCGCGCCTCGGCGGGGCCAGCCGCGACGGCCACGAAGCCGTCCTTGGCACCGCCCTGATGATCGCTGGCGGCAACAGCCGCACGGTGGCCCAGGCGGCGGCCGAACGGCTGGAGGAGGTGGACGACAGCCTCCCGCCCGGCATCGTCGCCAACACCGTCCTGAACCGAAGCGAACTGGTCAACTCGACCATCGCGACCGTCGCCCGGAACCTCACCGAGGGCGCCTTGCTCGTCGTGCTGGTCCTGTTCCTCCTGCTCGGCAACATCCGCGCCGCCACGATCACGGCCTTGATGATCCCGCTCAGCTTCCTGTTCGCCGTCATCGGCATGAACCGCTTCGGCATCAGCGGAAATCTCATGAGTCTCGGCGCCCTGGACTTCGGCCTGATGGTCGACGGCGGGGTGGTGGTGATCGAGAACACGCTGCTGCTGCTGACCCAGCGGCGCGCCCAACTCGGCCGCCTGCTCACCCGCCACGAACGCCTGGACGTCGCAGTCCAGTCGGCCCGGCAGATGGTCAAGCCGGCGGCCTTCGGACAGTTGATCATCCTGCTGGTGTTCGCGCCGCTGCTGATGCTGGAAGGCGTGGAGGGCAAGACGTTCCAGCCGATGGGCGCGACGGTCATGCTGGCGCTGGTCGGCGCCTTCATCTTTTCCTTCACCTTCGTGCCGGCGATGACCGCCCTTCTTGTGCGCGATCCCAAGTCCGTCCACGTCGGGCCGGACGGCGAGGTCGTCGAACACGAGACTCGCATCCTCCGCTTCGCGCGCCGCTACATTCAGCCGGCCATCCAGGCGGCCGTGGCTCGGCCGAAGGTGGTGCTGATCTCCGCCCTGGCGGCGCTCGCCGTCGGCGCGATGTCCTTCATGGCGCTGGGCCGGGAATTCATCCCGACCCTCGACGAGGGCGACATCGCCATGCAGGCCCTGCGCGTTCCGTCGGCTTCGCTCGAACAGTCGCTGGCGATGCAGATGGCGCTGGAGCGCGCCATCACGGCGCAGCCCGAAGTCGAGACCATGTTTTCGCGGACAGGAACGGCCGAGGCGGCCGTCGATCCCATGCCGCCGAACATTTCCGACAGCGTCATCGTCCTGAAGGATCGCAGCGAATGGCCTGATCCGGGGTTGGAGAAGGAGGCGCTGATCGAACGCATCGAGGAGATCGCGGGCCAGCAGATCGGCAACAATTTCGAGTTCAGCCAGCCGATCGAACTGCGCTTCAACGAACTCATTTCGGGCGTTCGCACCGACCTCGCGGTCATGGTCTATGGCGACGACTTCGCCACCCTCCAGCGGGTGGCGGACCAGGTCGCCGGCTCGCTCCGGGAGACGACCGGCGCGGCCGACGTGCGGGTCGAGCAGGCGTCCGGCCTGCCCACCCTGACCGTCAGCGTCGATCGCATCGCCGCCGCCAGCTACGGCCTGTCGGCGGCCGACGTCAGCGAAGCGGTGTCCGCCGGCATCGGCGGCGCCGAGGCGGGGACCATCTTCGAAGGCGACCGGCGCTTCGACGTCGTCGTGCGCCTGCCCGAAGCCGCGCGAAACGACCCGGCGGCGCTCGCAGCCCTGCCGGTCGTCTCGGAAACGGGCGTCGTCGTGCCCCTGTCGTCGGTGGCCCGCATCCAGACCGGCGAGGGTCCCAATCAGATCAGTCGCGAGAACGGCAGCCGCCGAATGGTGGTCCAGGCCAACGTCCGGGGCCGCGACCTCGGCGGCTTCGTCGCCGACGCCCAGGATCGGGTGTCGGAGATCGAACTCCCGGCCGGCGTCTACCTCGATTGGGGCGGACAGTTCGAGAACCTGAAACGGGCGGAACAGCGCTTCAGCATCGTCATCCCGATCGTGTTCGTGCTGATCGGCGTCCTGCTGTTCATGGCGCTCGGCTCATTCGCCGAGGCCGGTCTGGTCTTCGTCTGCGTGCCGCTCGCCCTCGTCGGCGGCGCCTTGGCGCTCCTGCTGCGAGGCATGCCCTTCTCGGTTTCGGCGGCGGTCGGCTTCATCGCCGTGTCCGGCGTCGCCACCCTGAACGGACTGGTGCTCATGCAGGCCATCCGCCAACGGCTGAACGAGGGTCTTCCCGCCAAGGTGGCGGCGATCGAAGGCGCCGCCAGCCGGCTGCGCGCGGTGCTGACGACCGCCTTGGTCGCGATCGTCGGCTTCATCCCCATGGCCCTGGCGCACGGAGCCGGAGCCGAGGTGCAGAAGCCGCTCGCGACCGTCGTCATCGGAGGCCTTCTGACGGCGACTGCGTTGACCCTGCTCGTGCTGCCGACCTTCGCCGCCAAGGCCGTTCGGCATCGTGCTTCGGAAGGACTGGAAGATTGAGCAAGATAACCTCGGCGGACGATCAGCAGCGGCGCACGCTGCTGATCGTCCTGATCCTAAACGCCCTGCTGTTCCTGGGGCTCGGCATCGGCGGCCTCCTGGCAGATTCCAGCGCACTGCTGGCCAACGCCGTCGATAACGCCTCGGACTCCGTCGTCTACCTGATCAGCTTGGTGGCCATCGGCCGCGCCGCCTCCTGGAAACGGGGCGCGGCGCGCCTGTCCGGCATCCTGTTGCTGGTGTTCGCCGCCGGGGTGCTGATCGACGTCGGCCGGCGCTGGTGGTTCGGAACCGAACCGGTCGGCTGGACCATGATGGGCATGGCGCTCGTCGCCGCGATCGTGAACCTGATCTGCCTGGTGCTCCTGCGGCGGGACACGTCCGACGACGTCAACATGGAGGCGGCCGAGACGTTCAGCCTGAACGACTTCGCCTCGAACGGCGGCATCCTCGTCGCCGGCGGTCTGGTCATGTGGCTGGATCAGGCCTGGCCCGATCTGGTCGTCGGCATGCTGGTCGCGGCGATCGCCGTGAAGGGCGGTATCGAAATCCTGCGGAGCGCGTCTGACGAAGGCAAGGACGGGTCGCCGTGAAGGCGGCCACGCTCTACGCCCCAGCAGTCAGTTCACCCTGATGAGTTATCTCGACGTCGACGCAGGGGCTCTTGGTCGGGCGACGCGAGCCTGACCCCAGCCCCATATTTGTCGGCGGCGATGAAGATGACACCGGCGGACTGAAGGGTCGTCACGAGAAGCTTCGCGCTCGCGGTCGTGACCTCTGCCGGGCCGTTCGTCTTCTCGGCCTTGCGGATCGTATTGACCGCCAGCCCGGTCCTTTCCGACAGGTCCGTAACGGACATGTTCAACAGCCCTCTGGCGGCCCGCAACTGCGCACCAGTCACGGTCGCGCTGACGCCATCCTGTTCCCCACCAGAATTCATGATTGACACATAGCACCATATCTGCAAGATAGCACCATTAGCTCCGCTGGGGCAGAGGAGGTGCTGATGAACGACCATAAACCCGATCCTGCCGCTTGTCCGGTCCACGGCAAACCGACCAAACGGGACACCTGCGCCAAATGCAACGCGGCCTACATGCGCGGCTATCTGGCACGAACCCGCCGGACGCGTCCGCGCCGGACGATCCTGGAACGGGCGCGGAAGCGCGCCAGGCGGCAGGGCGTTCGCTACGCGCTCCGCCGGCAGGACATCTCCCTCCCGGCCCGCTGCCCTGTGCTGGGGATTCCGCTGCGGATCGGCGAAGGGCGGTCGCCGGGCTCACCTTCGCTGGATCGGATCGATCCCACGCAAGGCTATGTCCCCGGCAACGTCCGGGTCATCAGCGATCGCGCCAACAAGCTGAAGGGCAACCGGCGGCTGGAGGACATTCGGGCGTTGAGCCTGAAAGCCCCCACCACCCGCAGGGCGGATTATGAGGCCCTCGTCGCGTATCTGGAGCGGGAGGCGCTGCTGGTCGAGGTCCGGCAGAAGGCGGCGAGCGAACCGGACCGCGACAACCCGTGGCAGGTGATCGCTGACTTCCTGGAGGAAAGGTTCCGTCGCTATCAAGGCTGACCGCTGACAGCAGCGATATAAGTAATCGTAAAGACTATTGTTACCTTAATACTGTGTTAACGAGGTAAATCCGGAACTTGCCCCAAAAAATATCTTGACTAATCGACGCGGTTAAGATTTGATGAACTCGTTACTCAACCCGCACTGACCCACAGGAGATGTGCAACGAACCAAGGAGAAAGCCATGCAGACCCAAGAACTTGATGTGCCCAAACTGTCCCCGCTGGAAGACCGCTGGCTTCCGCCGGCGGAGGCGGCGAAATACCTCGGGGTCGAGGTGGGCACGCTGTCCAAATGGCGCCTGCGTGGAAAGGGGCCGGCTTATTCTGCCGGACTGGGCCGGGACCCGCGCTATCAGTTGTCGGAACTCTTCGCCTACATGGCGTCGAAGATGGCCGCCAATACGCGCGAGGCCAAGACGATCCGCAGCGAGCACAAGGCCTTCCAGGGCGTGCCCTACACGATGCGGCGGCCGGCTCGTCCGGACCGGAAGTCCTGATATGGGCCTCCCATCCACCGCGCCCGTCGTCTCGTTTCACACCCACTGTCTTCAGGAGGACCTCAGCCTGGTTCCGCCGGGGCCGGGCGCGTTCGCCGCGATCCTGCGCACCGAGTTCCGCATCCATGGTCCGGGCGATACGGGTGTGACTAGCCTGCCTCCCGGCACTCCCCTGTTGGGGTCGGGCCACGTCGACAGCTTGAGCAGCGCCGTCCATGGCCATCTCCACGGCGACATCACAGCCTCCGACCTGCGTCTGGGCGTGGCGATGTTCATCGGCCGCGAGCCCGCCGAGGGGATTGATCATCCGTTTGAGGCCATCATCCGCGCCGAGATCGACGACTGGCTGGGCGCGAACACGTCATTTGTCTTCTGGCCGCGTGTCAGTGGGTTAGCCGATGCCCAAGCCGACGGGTTTTTTGCCGGCGTCACCCGGTCATGGGCGTCGCGGACCGGCCGGCAAGCTGGCCTTGCCTTGCACTAGGCCGGCGCGGCCGGAGCCGGCGCCCGATAGCGCTCGGGATGCTCGTTGCATTCCTCCAACACCCGGTTGACCCAAGGCTCATACCAGCACCACTGCTTGCCGACCGCGATGGCGCCGTAGCCCTTCGCAGGGTCTTTGGCGGCCAGGCGTTTCCACAGCCTGGTGTGGCTATCCATGGTGAACTGGTTCCAGCCCTCCGCCCGCACTTTGGCGACAACCTCGGCCGGGAGATACTTGCGCTTCTCGACTTCCTTGAGCGCCATGTTGATCTTGTCTGCGACCTCTGATCCGGCGGGCACCAATTCGACCGCCAAGTCGGCGCCGGGGGCTCGGTTCGCGGTCTTGTGGATCATGAAGACGCGGTAAGCGAAACGGGGGTCTTCCTGCTGCTCGGGCGTCAGCTTCTGCTCGAACCCCTCCATCATCGTCTCGACGTGGCGGGGTAGCCCGCCCGCCTTCTTCAGCAAGGCACGCTGATCGGGACTGAACGTCACGAACTGGAGGGCGATCGGCAGACGGCGCTCCAAGGCGTATTGCGCGCCGAACTGCGCCTTGATCATGTCGTTGAAGTTGATGCAGCAGGCCTGAAGCTTGGCGCTGACGGCGTCATCAATCCGGTTGGTCGATCGGTGCTCGATCTCGTGCCGGAGGTCGAGCAGGAAGGATAGGTTGTCGGCGGCGCCCCGCTCGACCGGGCTGCGCGCGTGCTTCAGACACTGCGCCAATTCCCAGTATTTGTCGGCGCCGTTCGGCGTCTTGATGACGACCTTCTCACCCTTCTCCGTCCTGGTGTGGCGGTAGTCGATGCCCTCTCGCTTGAACCAGGCGTGCAAGAGGTAGGTCCAGGCGATGACGGCCGTGACGATGAACAGTTCGGCACGAAACGTCAGACCGGCGCTGTTGAAGGTATGCACCGCCGAGATCATGGCCTCGCGCGCCTTGATCAGCAGTTCGTCGCCTTGCAGGCTTAGCCCGGTTTCCGCGTCCACCTCGGGCCACGCAGCCAGGAAGGTTTCCAGCTCGTCGGCGGTGGATGGCTTCACGCCCGCATGTTTTGACTTCTTGCGGATTTCGGCGATCGCCCGGTGGTTCACCGAGCGTGTCGGCCGCGTGAAATAGGCGAGGATGTCCTGATCGTTCGGCCAGCGGCCGTCGGCCATCATGGCCTTGATCAACGCGATCTCCCACCGCTCCAGCTTGTTCCCGCGCCGACGGACCAGGACCTTGGCCAGCGCCGGTTCGGTTGCAGGCGCCGCCGGCGGCGCGGCTGCCGGGGCCTGCACGGGCACGGCAGGCGGAACCCGGCCTACGAAAGGCGCCTTCATCCTGCGATCACCGCGTCCGGCTCGCCGGCCATCAAGGCGTTGATCCAGGCCAGCGCCAAGTCGCGGCTGCGGTAGCTACCCCATCTGGCGATCTCCTCACGCTCGACAATGGGGAAGGTCGAGTAGATGTAGCGGATGTCGTCGCGGCTCTGAGCCGCGTCGGCCGGGTCGAAGACGCCGTAGAGGATGAAGTAGAGCGCATCCAGCTTGGCCCGCAGCACCAGGCGACGGCCCTCGTCCCAGACGAAGGGCGGCAGCACCTCGCCGTCCGTATCGACATGGCCCAGATCGCGGGCGAAGGGCGCCAGGTCGTGAGCGGTGTAGCTGAGTTCTAGGACGGTCTCGCGGACGATGTCGCGGGCGGCCTTGGCGCCGAAGACGCGGTCGTAGGCGGCGGGCGGGACGACAGGCAGTTGTTCGACGATGAACAGATTCAGTGTCTGGCCCTGAACCTTTTGTCGGGTGACGTAGTCGAACGCGATGACGTTCAAATTTGCTGCGAGCAACCATTCATCACGCGCCTCGGTCGTGGGCAGCAAGACGGGAATCTTGTTGCCAAAGCCGACTGCGGGCAGGACAGCGGCGATCATGGTGCGCACGTTGGTCGGGGCGGTGATCTCCTTGAACCCCAAGACCCAACCCCTGTCGGGATAGACCGTCCTGTCGACCGAAACCCAGAACTGGGGGTCTGGCTGCCAGCTTGGATCAAGGTGTTGTTCCAAGGTTGTCGCCAGGGGTTGTGCCGGCCGATTGGCGTTGGCGGCATTGATCGTCACGCTCGCCGCACGATGGTCGAACGCCTGAACCATCTTGCCTTCGTAGAGCGGCACCCACTCCCCCGACGGTGACTGGAACCGGTTGCCACCGACGCTCCACGCCCCCTCGCGCCCTTCCAATTCCGCCCTCGTCCGGAACAGCCGGCTGTCGTTGGTCATGTGGAACATGGTGGCGTAGCGGACGGGCCAGGCCGACACGGCTTCGCCACCAGACCGATCCACCAGCACCGGCAGGCGCGAATAGACTGCCGTCGTCAGGGCCATGTCCCGGCGCGAACGGAAGATCGGCGCGGTCCCGGTGTTGGGGTTCACGCTGGCAAAGTCCGAGGCGGTGATCGGAAAGGCGCGGTCCGGATCGCTCGTTTCGGTCGCGGACTGGAAGAAGAAGCCGCAGTCGGCGCTATCGAAGGTGCGGGCCGGGCTGGCCACCAGGGCACAGAACTTGAAGCGGCTGTCGACATCGGGGAAAAAGGGTTCGAGGTCGTATCGCGGCCTGCGATTCTCGAAATCGTAGAGGGCTTTCAATCGCCCCTCGGTCGCCACGCTGCGGAAGAAGGCGCTGGCGGACAGGTCTGAGGCGATGCCGCTGGGCGTCAACAAGCCGACCATGCCATTGGGCTTCACCAAGGCGTGCGCCCGTTCCACGAACAGGCTGTAGAGGTTGATGTCGCCTCGGCTGAGCAGCGGATAGTGGCCGGAGGCCCGCGCCATGCGCGCGGTGTCCGCTGCGCGCGCGTCCGCCTTTTCATAGTCGTCGAACAGCGGGTCCCCGTCCGCCTTCAGCGTGGCGATCATGCGGGCGCGGTCCGACGCCCGCTGCGCCAGAGCGATCTCGGGACGGCGGGCCGCGAACCATTCGACCTGTTGCAACTTGATCCGGTCCCAAGGCGGATTGCCGACGACGGCGTCGAAGCCGCCGTTGCGATCCTTCCCGGCCCATCCGTCCCAGACGCCGGGGAAGCTGATCTGCCAGTTCAGGAACCGTTCCTCGGTGATCAGGTCGCGAGCCCGGCGCCAGATGTCGGTGAAGGCTTCGACCTCGTCCACCCTGGCCATGCCGCCCTGCGGCGGCTTGCGTCCGCGCGCGATCGGGATGGGATCGCCGAACCGGCCGTCGAGCCACAGCCGGATCAGACCCTTGTCCGACCGGTTCAGGTTCAGCCAGTCGAGGGCGTGGATGAAGCTGACGAAGCCGTCCAGTTCGCCGGTCATCAGTTCGACGTCGGCATACATGGCGGCGGATCGGTGGGCCTCGGCGATCTCGACGTCCGTCAGCGCCTCGATCGTCTTCATCGCCTCGGCCGACCGCTGGGCGTTGCGCAAGGCCTCGTTGTAGAAAAGCTCGCCGCCCAAGGCGCTGGCCTTGTCGATGGCGTCCCGCACCCACAGGCCGAACAGGCTGTCGCCGGCGTGCAGATGGTGGTCGATGAACGACAGGGGCGCGCCGACGGTGAAGGTGTGTAGCCACAGCGCTACCTTGGCCAGTTCGACCGCCATCGGGTTCTTATCGACGCCGTAGACGCAGCGCTTCAGCACCATGCGGCGGACGATGTGCCGGTCGTCCAGTTGTTCCTCGTCGATCGTCCAGTTTGCAGCCCTGGCGTTCTTCAGGATCGTGGCGCGGATGTCCTCGATCTTGTCGGCCAGCGGCGAGGCGTAGCCGATCTCCACGCCCAAGGCGGCAGCCTCCGCCATGGCGTCGAGGACGTGGTCAGCCAAGGTGTCGACCAGGCTGACCAGGAAGTGCCCTGAACCCATGGCCGGGTCGCAGACCCGCAGCGACAGGATGGCCTCGGCCGGATCGACGTCACGCAGGGTCCGGCGCTGGAGGTCTTCGCCATCTTTTGGGTTCAGCGCGGCGAGGGCCGATCGGAAGGCCTCGCGACGCTCGGCGATCAACGGCTCCAGCGTCTCGTCGAGGATCAGGCCAACCAGTTCGTCGGGGGTGTAGTAGCTGCCCGAGTTCTTGCGGGCGAACAGGTTGGGCCGGACCGTCAGATAGCCCGTGTCGCCGACCTCGCCCGGCTCGCGAACGATCTCGAACTCCAGCAGCCGCTCGTAGATGGAGCCCAACTGCTGAACCGACAGGTCACGGTAGTTGATGTAGCGCCGCTCGCCCGTCGAGCGCTCATAGGACAGGGCGTCAAGCGCCGGGGCCATGACGCTGTCAGGGATGCGCGCGGCGGCCAACAAGGGCGTTCCGGCGCCGGCGAACAGGCCGCCGTTATAGGGCGGGATGCCGACCGAGGCGTCGCCCTTGTCGATGATCCGCGAAAGGTCGGAGACGTGCGACCATACCCTTGCCGCCGAAGTGGAGAAGGCGTCGCCGTTCGTCACCCGTTCGCCGACATCCAGCCGGAGCGGGCGCAGGGCGTAGTCGTCGTAACGACCGTCCCTGACCGGCAGAAGGTCGCGGTCTTCGGCGTAGAGCAGGAACAGCAGCCGGTAGAGGAGGACCAGGGCGGCGTCGCGGACCTCGTTCAAGGGGGCTTGGGGCACCGAGTCGGCGAGTGCTCTGGCCAGGTCCGGGAAGACCTGCTCGAACACGAGGCGCGACAGACTGGCGGCGACCCTCTCCTCGTAGAAGGCGGCCTCGGTTCGGGCGCGGTCGTGGAACGAGCGCTGATCGACGCCGTCGCGCAGGAAAGCCTCGCGACCGAACATGACGGCGAAAACCCGCAGCCAGTGATCCCGGGACCCGTCGTCGGCGAACAGGTCGCCATGGCCGTCCAGCGCTAGGACACGGCCAAGGTCGATCTCCAGAAACTCCTCCGAGATCGACCGCGCCCCTGCCCAGTAGAGGCGCCAGCGCACGCCGTTGGTCAGGATGCCCCAGCGCAGCTTGCCGCCGGTGGTGTCGTCGATGCGGCGCAGATAGCGCAGCATCTGGGTCGACGGCGCGGTGGTCTCGTCGCGACCCGAAGCCCGGTCCAGCGGCCGGCCCCAGCGCTTGCTCTCGACCACCGCCAGGCCGTGGGCGTAGCGGCGCCACTGGTCGTCCAGAGCATTGGCGCCGGCCTTCGCCTCGGCGTCGGCAAACAGCAGGCCGTCGGGCACGTCGTCTCGGCCGGTGACGGTCAGGTTCTGCTGGCGCAGCGACTCCGACCAGCCCAGCGCCGCGAGCACCGGCCAGATGAAGTCGTCCTCGGTCTGGCTTTCGTTTGTCCGGGCGTTCTGGGGGAAGGCGGCAGCGATCTGGTCGAGCCGCGCGCGCAGGTGAGTGACGTCCACCGCGCGGTAGGCGGCCGAGTCCCTGATCGCCTCGCGGAGGTAGTCGGTGCTGAAGAGCGCACCAGTGCTGAATAATGCGGAATCAGACAAGCGAGGCCCCTATGAGCCTCACCAATAGTCGGCGGAACCCGCCGTGCAAAGGTTGGAGGAACCGAGGCCGGCGCACAACCAGGTTGAACGCCGGCACTCCGCACTAGCCTTCCTGATCATCCTCCAGCGCTTGGAAGGCCTCGCCCACGCCACCCTTCGTCATGACGTCGATCTCGGCCGCCCACTTTCCGTGCGCCGCAATCATGTCGGGCAGCATTTCGGCCACGTCATAAAGCTGCGACATGCGGTGCTGTTCACCCACGTGGTTGATCACGGCTTCACCGACTTCGTTTGAGAAGCCCAGTTTCTTCCGGATTTGAGTCCGACCGAAACGGCGGCAGTCGTAGAGTTCGATGTCGATCTCCTCCAGCGCGCTTTTCGCCACGAGGCGCTTGCGGGCGCGAATCCAGGCGGCGGTCAGCGCAGCCTCGTTCAGGTGGCCAGATTTCGCGCGAACACTCGGGAAGACATAGGGCCCGGTCCCCAGCGCCATCGCCATCGTGAACAGGCGCACGGCCATGTCCGTGAGCGGGATGTAGTAGGTGTAGCCCGTCTTCGTGTAGTCCTCGGGGATCACCCACATCCGTTTTGCGAGGTCGATGTGCTCGCGCTTGGCGCGCGCGACGTCGATCGGACGTTGGAGCGTGGTCATGTAAAGGAGCACGGCAAGCCGTCCAGCCTTCTGCTGGTAGCCGTCGTAGTTCACTCCAATCTCACGCCAAAACAGATTGAACCGGCCCTCGTCCAGGCGACCCGTCCGCTTCGGGCGACGCAGAGGGAACATACAGCCGAAGGTCGCGGGGTTCTTGGTCGCGATCTCGGCATTCACCGCCCACTGAAACACGCGCTTGATCGCCCGGTGACACGAGTTGGCCGTGTTCTTCCCGTCGGCGCCCTTCCTGCGTTTGCGCTCGGCGACGCCGGCCCGGATGCGCGACAGAAGGTCCATCAGCGTCTGCACGGTGATCTTCTCGAATTTCATCGAGCCGATCTCCGGAAGCACATACGCCCTCAGAAAGAAGACCTCCATGAGCGGGGGCTTGCCCGGGCGGGCATCAGCCTTGGACTGGATAAAGGCCTCGGTGATCTCCGTGAAGGTGGTCAGCTTGGGCGTGCGGGCCTCTTCACGAAGCTGACGCCGCGCTTCCACCGGATCGATGCCATGGACCTGGAGGTCGTTCAAAGCCGCCTTCGCCTTCGCGCGGGCGCTTTCCAGTGCGACGCGACTAGTCAGTCCGATGGAGAAGTCACCATCGGTGCCGTCGAGTTTCGTATACCGAAGGACGAAGCTGGGCGTGCCGGCGCGGCTGAACTTGATCGTCAGATCGGGAACCGTCGTATCCCAGAAACGGCGGGATCTCTGGTCGGGCGGCAGGGTGCAGATTTCTTCGATGGCCCGGTTGGTGAACCGGAGCCGGTTGGGGATTTGAATCGTCAAGAGTTAACCTCCGTGGTGAATGACGGAGGGGAAGGACGCAACGGCAGTGCCAGTGGGAGGTCGAACTGACCCACCGCTGGAACCACCAACAGTGGTCGTAAAAGGTCGTAGTTTGTCCTAGTTGATGCGCTCCCGGGTTCACCATGTAACCGGCTGTTTTGTTTCCAGAAATGGCACAAGGGCTTGATGCTCTTAACCATTCTGGGACAGATGCGCTTCTCCCGGACATGAAGACCATTCTCCCCTTGCGGGAGAAGGTGGCCCGGAGGGCCGGATGAGGGGTAAGCTTGCTTCGGGCCGGCTGCTCGCGAGTTCGCCGCCAGCATCCCCCTCATCCGAGCGGCTTCGCCGCCCACCTTCTCCCCCGCAGGGGAGAAGGACGCAAGATGCTGCGCTGCAAATCCGCCGCCAGCCACCCTATTTTCAGCAGCCAACACCCTGTATTTTCAGCACAACCTCTCGGCGACAGCGTCATGAACCCGCCTGAGGAGCCGGCCGGCGCATAATGCCGTCCATGCCGTGGCCTTCGACAATCCCATCCCCCGACCACGGCCGCAGGCGCTCGCCCTTCGAGGATGCCGACTCTGCCGACTCTGCCACACCAATTTCCGGCGCCGACTCTGCCGACTCTGACACACCGTTTTTTCGTCGGCGCCCCGCCCCCGCGCCCTGCCTTAAAACCAGCCCGATCTGTGGTATAAGCCGCGCCTCCCGCCACCCAAGGATGTCCCCTTGAGCCTCACGCTCGACCTTTCGCGCACGTCAACGGCCGCCCCGGCGGCGCCCGTCAACCTGTCCGGTCTGACGCGCGCCGAACTGCGTCAGGCGCTGATCGACGCCGGGGTCTGCCCGCCCGAGAAGGCGAAGATGCGGGCTTCGCAGGTCTGGGGCTGGATCCACCACTACGGGGTCACCGACTTCGCGGCGATGACCAATGTGGCGAAGGACATGCAGGCGAAACTGGCCGAGGCCTTCACCCTCGCCCGCCCCGAGATCGTCGAGCGCCAGGTGTCGAAGGACGGCACCCGCAAATGGCTGATCCGCACCGCTCCGGGCATCGAGATCGAGACCGTCTACATCCCCGACGTCGGCCGCGCCGGGGCCCTGTGCGTCTCGTCCCAGGTCGGCTGCACCCTGAACTGCACCTTCTGCCACACCGGCACCCAGAAGCTGGTCCGCAACCTGACCGCCGCCGAGATCGTGGCCCAGGTCCAGGTCGCCCGCGACGACCTCGGCGAATGGCCCTCGCCCAAGGAAGACCGCCGCCTGTCGAACATCGTCTTCATGGGCATGGGCGAGCCGCTCTACAATCTGGACCATGTGTCGAACGCGATAGACATCATCAGCGACAACGAGGGCATCGCCCTGTCGCGCCGCCGGATCACCGTCTCGACCTCGGGCGTCGTGCCGCAACTGGACGCGCTCGGAACCCGCACCCAGGCCATGCTGGCGATCAGCCTGCACGCCACCAACGACCCCCTGCGCGACGTCCTCGTGCCGCTGAACAAGAAATACAATCTCGAACAGCTGATGGCCGCGATCCGCGCCTATCCGGGCCTGTCCAACGCCCGCCGCGTGACCTTCGAATACGTCATGCTCAAGGGCGTCAACGACAGCCCGGAAGAGGCCCGCGCCCTGCTGAAGCTGATCGAGGGCATACCGGCCAAGATCAATCTGATCCCGTT